>JBHNNM010000333.1:0-3161 GCA_048563625.1 Gammaproteobacteria bacterium
TAATATAATGAAGAAAAATCTGTTTATATTCGTCCTGGGGTTTTATGTGTTTGGTATCCAGGTATTCAGCTATAAACACCAGTTTATATTCGGGAATGTCTTTAATCAGTTCAGTTTTGAAGGCTTCATATTGATATGAAGTCCAGGGATAATCCTGATGGTAGGAGTGGATAGAAAGTATATTAAGCTGCTTTCTATTGCTATTGATATCAGCCTGCACCAGTAGGGGTATCAGGCTGAAAACAATAATCGTTAATTTTAAAATCCGGAGATAATACCGATACATTTAGGTTGGCTTAATATTAATTAAATAACTGCTGGGTAATTTCAATTTCTTCCATTACAACATCTTCAATTTCAACTACTTCAACTTCACCGGCCAGGCCCAGTTTGCAGAATGATGGAATGGTATTCCAGTCTAACTGGGCATCCGGATCATCGGTACCTTCCAGGTTTTGCAGCTTGGCGACAATAACTACATCTACATAATCAACTGTGTCGCTATTATAGCTGTAATTGCTGTGTTCTTTAGCCACCCTGACCATTTCTTCGGAGAAGTTCCAGCTTTCCATAATGGATGCGCCAATGGGACCGGACAGGCGTTTGAGGAGGGAGGCAAAAATTTCTTCATTCTGTAACAGAGCCGGGATTTCTTCGGCACGGGTCAAGATGGGTAAAGCACCAATATTATGCACCAGACCGGCCAGCATGGCCTGATCAGGTTTTAGTTTAGTAAAATGGCTGGCCATAACTGAGGCAATAGAGGCTACCTGGGTACTCTGGGACCAGATGGACTGCATGTATTTTTCTGTCAGCGGATGAGTAGCCTGAAATATCTGCTCCATAGCCATAGTGGTTACCATGGACTTAACCAGAGCATGTCCCATACGGGTAATGGCCTGATCCACCGTTTCGGTTTTCTGGCTGCCGCGCAGTAATGGACTATTAGCGACCTGAATCATCCGGGCAGTATGGCCGGGTCTTCAGAAATGACTTCCGCAATCTGTTTGGCACTGGCATCTTCATCGGATACCGCATCACGTATTTTCAGTGCAATTTCTGGCAGGGTAGGCAATACCAGTTTCTGTTTTTCCAGGTCATCCAGTAATGCGACGTAAAATTTATCTTCAAGAACCTTGTTGCTCAATTTGGATCCTTTTTAAACAATAGATTAACGGCCTGTCAGTATATATAGCACAATGTTCGGAAATCGCCAGTAAAATTTAGCATGCCTGTTTTATTCAGTTGCAACAGAATAGGGCAGATCCTGTATGTTTAACGGCTGCTGCATGGCCTCGTCCAGGAAAATATCCTGCCTGTCAACGGCATCATTGGTGATAACGGCCAGCAGAGTCACTTCTCCCGAGGCGGAGAATTGTGCATCGACAATATTGCCTGCACCCTGAGCGCTTGATGATGAGGAGGAATAAAGGCTGGCACCGGGTTCGGGTAACGTTTCACTCTGACAGCCTGCCAGGTACATACGGCGTTTTAATTTGCCCAGGTACTGCATGCGGGCGACGACTTCCTGGCCGGTATAACAGCCTTTTTTGAAGTTAACCCCATTGAGGAACTGCAGATTGAGCATTTGAGGGATAAAGCTTTCAGCAATCTGAGGAAAAACATTCGGTATGCCGGCTTTAATATCTAGCAGACGCCACTGTTGAGTAGAAAGTAGTTCAGGCTGCCCAGTTAATGAGTCCCATAAAGCTTGAATGGCATCAAAATAGCCCAGACATTCAAAACGAGGTATATCCCCGGCCAGACGCAACAGGAGCATATCATTGTGTTGAGTGACAATATTGGTCTGCTCAGGAATAGTAAAGCCGGCATTCTGCAATACCTGTTCGGCATTTTTTCCGGCTAGACCAATTTTTATAATATCATCACTGACATCGTTAAGTTCGACCTTGCTCATCAGAATAAACATTTTCAGACGTTTAATATTCTCCGCCAGCAGTCCGTAAGGCAGTTGCAGTAACAGCCTGTCATGGTTTTGTATATTATTCTGTATAATATGAAACAGGGCACGCATACGGCCTTTAGGTGTACACAGGGCACTGAGCTGAGACAGGCTGGAACTGACGGCATTTATATCATTGGTTAACTGCCCCTGAAGATAAGTCAGCCGATCATCGCCGCTGACTTCCATAATTCCCAGCCAGGACAGATCGGTCAGATACAGATCCGCCTCAGGAATACCTGAGGCGGAATCATTGATCACTTCTCTGTCTGAGTTAAAATTAAGGCCGGTTTCAGTTAAATAATCGATCCATTTATTCGTCATTTTGTTGATCTACTCTCATTTAGGTATATGCTTTAGACATATAATGTCATTCAAGAGAATTTTCAATGCATTCAAGTGTTCATTCTGCTGTTCGTACTGCTAAAAATCGGCCAAAAAACCTGAATCTACTGAGTGTCCGTTTCCCTCTGTCGGCAGTCATGTCAGTGGGTCACCGGGCGTCCGGTATTTTATTATTCCTGGCGTTGCCTTACTTTTTATATCTGCTGCAATTATCCCTGTCCGGTGAAAGCGGTTTTCTGCAGGTTAAAAATGATTTAAACAGTATCTGGCTGAAAATGCTAATGCTGGTATTTATCCGGGCACTGGCCCATCATTTTATTGCCGGCATCCGTTATTTTCTGCTTGATATGGATATTGGCATTGAACGGCAGACGGCTCAGAAATCGGCTTTGCTGGTAATGATACTGGGTGTTCTGGTGACCGCAATAGTGGCTTTCTTTTTATTTTGAGTGCTTTTTTGTGTAATAGTTTTGAGTAATAGTTTTGACTAAATATAAGTTAGGAGTCTAACTTAATGTCATATCAGGCAAAAGGCCTGCAGGCTTGGCTATTGCAGCGTTTAACGGGTGTATTTATGGCGCTGTATATCCTCTGTGTACTGGGTGTTGTGGTATTTTCTGAAAGCATGAATTATCAGCAATGGAGTGGCTGGCTGTCGCATCCGCTGATGAATACGGCTACCGCTCTGTTTTTTCTAACTCTGGCCTATCATACCTGGGTGGGAATGCGTGATATTGTTATTGACTATGTACCCAATGATGCACTTCGTTTGCTGGTTCTGACCCTTATCAGCCTGTTTCTGATCAGTTCAGGCCTCTATATGCTGAAAATTCTGTTTTCCCTGTCACTGAGC
>JBHNNM010000334.1:0-3157 GCA_048563625.1 Gammaproteobacteria bacterium
TTTTCTTTGCTCTTATTGACGTGTCCTCCATTGCCGCAGCGAAACTGTGTCCTGTGGAAAAAGTCAGCCCTAGATATTTATATTTATTCACCACCTCTAGTACTGCACCACCCAAGAACCATTTTTCTTTTGCCGCCAAAAAGCCACCTTTTCTAAACACTATCACCTTGGACTTGTCCAAATTCACGGTTAAACACAGTCTCTCTGCAGCTACAGACAACACATTCAGCTGATTCTGTAACCCAATTACAGTTGATGCCAGCAAGGTCAAGTCATCAGCAAAAAGTAACAGGAATAGTTCAATATCAGTAGGTCCAAGTGGTATACCATGTCTTGCCTTAGCAAAGATTTCATTCGCAAGCTCGTTTACTAACAGAGAGAAGAGAATTGGGCTGGCAATACATCCTTGTTTCAGACCCTGCAAACAGTGAAAAAAAACCGACAGATCCGTTGTGGCGTTACTTTTAACACATGCCTGTACGCTAGCATACATGGCTTTAATAGTTCTCAGCATTTTACCTTGGATACCGCTTCTGAGCAGTACCGACCACAGAATGTTGCGATTAACAGAATCGTAGGCTTTCTTAAAATCAATAAACGCAACGTACAACTTTGAGTTATTTGCAAACTGTCTCTCTATAGCAGCGTGCAAGGTGAAGATGTGGTCGACCGTGGATCGACCTTTCCGGAACCCTGCTTGAGCGTCAGTTAGCACAAAATTGCTCTCGACCCATAATGTTAGTCTGCTGTTAATAATGTGGGTGTAAACCTTGCTTAAAATACTCAAGAGTGAAATGCCTCTGTAATTACCTGGATCGTTCACATCTCCTTTTTTGTGTAATGGAATTATAATTGCTTTGGACCACTCAAGGGGAAATTTGGCCCTAGCAAATAGAACATTAAAATATTTTGTCAGGTATGGTGTAATCTCGTGTTCAGCTGTTTTTATCATTTCTGCAAGTATACCATCTGGTCCGGCTGCCTTGCCACATTTGAGGTGTTGAATAGCTTTCTTCACTTCCATTTCACTTATATCTGCGTCAAGAATATCATCATAACTTTCGTCTACGCTTTCGTCATCGGTTTCATCTCCTGTGTGAACCTGGCTAATTTCATTAAACACTTTACAAAAATGATCTGTCCATTCGTCTTGTGAAATGTCATTCTTAGTACACGTCCTGCGCCTGTATTTTTTAATTTCTCCCCAAAAATCTTTAGGATTGTTCATTGAGTCCAGCAAAACACCTATTCGGGCATTTCGCTCATCATTTTTCTTCTTTTGGACTAGCTGTTTGTACGCTTTGCGTTTTCTCCCATACACCGAGTAATCTTCTGGGTCTTTGGATTTTCTAAAATGTCTAAGGCATTTTCTGACTTCTTTTTTCATCTGACGACACTCTGCATCAAACCAGGGAGATCTGTGTTCTGGAGAGCTACCAACAGTGACAGTCTTCTTCATGCAGCTGGCAGCGCTAAGTAGCGCCTGCGTGAACATCTGAATAGAAGTGTCGATGCATTCATTCATTTTATCACTCGCCTTTTCTATGTGTTCCTTGAACTCTGACGATGTAATGTACGCTTTGAAATCATTTACTTTTTCTTCACGCCAGATGATCTTTTCTTTTCTACTCTGTGTTTTGTTGCATTCATTTAAATTTGCATCAGTGTAAAATGTGCAATGTAATTCAACTGGCATGTGGTCTGACTCAATCCTATCTTCTACAGTTAAATTCTGGACACATCTAGACAACGCACTGCTCATTAAAAAATAGTCAACGACACTATGCCCGTGTTGCGATACATATGTAAATTTGCCGACACTGTCCCACGGTGGGCATCCATTAACTAGAAGTAAGTCAAACAATATACATAATTCCAGAAGTTTTCTGCCAAAATCATTTATGTTACTGTCCTGTGAAATCCGACTATTTTCCCAAATCACTGTTGTATCAGTTACATCATCCTGGAACCCGCAATTCTGTGCCAAGGCTTGGTTAACTTGATATGTAGCCGTCCTGGCGTTAAAATCGCCGTTACATATGAGGTTCACATCCCCAAACCGTTCTAACAGTTCACAAATGCACTGTTCAACTTCTGCGATGTGGCAATTTGACTCTGCAGACTCATAAAACCGACTACCGCAGGGCGGCACGTACGTAGACAGAAACAGACAGTCTTCTTCCGTGCCGAGTAAGGCCCCAGAGAGCTTAAGCACAATGACATTGTCACAGTCCACACTGATTCTTTCTGTGAATTTAGCTAGCTGTTTCTTCACCATCACCAGCAAACCTCCAGAACGCCTCCCGTGATAGGACAGTTTAACAGCTGGGCATACAAACTTGATAAAGTCGTGAAATACACCAGACAAATCAAAATCATTGTCGATAAACGTTTCTGTGAGTGTCACAAAATCAAATAACTCAACATACTTTACCCAGTCACAGTCGTACAACTTGCTCGCCACACCGCCAACGTTATACAGTAGGAATGATACAGACCGTGTCTTGTGGGGCCGGCCGTTTTCCTATGTCGTGTCAGTCACGTCGTCAAAACACTCACCGCTATCGTCCACCTCCGCCCTAACTGCCTCGCTTGCATTGTCCGTTTGTGCCAGCTGAGTGCTGGACCTTCGAAACATTGTATCAATCCGTCCCTGGGAAGGCGAGTGTTTCCCGTGCCCTCGGCTGAAATCTCTAGCCTTCTGCACACCTGGCGTTGAGTTGATCAGGTTTGCACGTGCAGTTGACTCTGAATTGCTGCGGGTGTCTCGGGAATTGCTCATGTCACTATACCCGGCCTCCGCCACCGTGCTGACACTGCCACGTGTCCGCAAGTTGTAAACATTGGCAGTACCCTGCGGCTGTTCGGTTGCTTTGATGTTGCTGGGGATGCTGCTGTCAACGCTGCCGTCGTTGGTGTTGGTAACTTTGGTGGTGGTACCGTTGGTGGTATTTCCACTAGCAGTGTTGTTCGTGTGGCTTCTGCTGTTTGCGTTGCTACTGGTGGTGCTGCCGCCGCTGGCGATGTTGCCGTCCATGGTGTTGCCGGTGGCGATGCTGCCCTTGGTTGTATTGTCATTTCCAGTGCCTTTGGCGATGCTGTCGTTGACGCTGACGTCGTTGGCGCTGTTGTCATTGGCGGTGTTGCTGCTGGCGAT
>JBHNNM010000335.1:0-3151 GCA_048563625.1 Gammaproteobacteria bacterium
GCACAATGCTCACAGACTTAAATTAAAGGGTGAATCGATGCGAAAAACACGCTAATCATTGACGGATGGTGAACACTTAGGGTAAAAAGACTGTACGCCAATGTGTGGGCAAGGTTGGGTGTTCACGATGAGACAGAATGGGTGTTCATGATGGATCAGAATTGGTGTTCACCATCAGCAGAATACGCACGAAAAATGCCTTGTCTCTTTATCACCCATAGCTGTAATCATACTCACTACAAGCTGAAAAGGGGCTATCTGTCTTAATCGTTGGGAAAAACCAATGTTTTTGCCCGGTTTATTAACTTTCTTTTCACTCAATACGACTTTTAGTTTTTTTGATAATCTGGTATTTTTCATTTGAAGCCTTTTTGTTGATGAATAATTGTCTGAATAACAACTATTTGATCATCAAATTGGCTTCATTTCAATTCCTAAAGATCATACCTATGAGCCATATGCAAAACTAAAAATAAATTTTGGCTGGTTAAATGCTGCGCACCCTGTGGATGCGAATGATTCTCAATAATTGAATATTTCTATGGCGGATCCATTCTTCTGTCCATTATTTGTACAATTTCTGGAATTTTATGCGCAAGATCCCCTGCCTGCCAAGCTTGATTTGGCATGGTCCACGTAGTTTTTAATGGGTTTGCGTTGTCTCATTCTACAAATTTCATCAATTGATCGACGGTCAATGCAATGATGCCAAACATCAGGTGGCTCATCACCTTGGCATGCCCTCTGACTCGCACCATGCGTGCACCAAATTCATCCTTCAGGCGTCCATTGACTCGTTCCACTGTGCTGCGTTCGTTGTAACGAATCATTTCGGTGGGTTGATAGTTGGCATGACGCCGGCTTTTATGTTCGGCCTCTAATTCTGCTTTACGCTCTTTTCTGCGTGGATTTTCATCGATCAGAGGCACATGTCCCAGCGCCTGGCTATGCTGTTTGATCAGCGGTGCATCATAAGCGGCATCCATCAGGTCATAGCAATAGCTGACACGTTGACTGGTCATTTCCGCCAGCGGAATGGCAACTTGACTATCGTGCAACGAGGCGGAGGTCAGCAAACAGCTGACGGGAACACCGCCATCACCGGCATCAATGTGAAGCTTGTAGCCAGTCCAGCTGGTTTTGTACCCCTTGCTATTGCGTTTCGTTCCCACATTGCAGGCGGTTGGCAAATCGGCTTTCATCTCACCGAAGCTTATGCCGGCAATCTGTTTTTCCAGACGCGTCGGCTCTTGAATGCGTTGTTCGCCTTTTCTCGGGCGTCCCCGTTTTTTTGGCGCTTTATCCGGGACTGACATGGACTTTTTCTCTGGCTTTTCACGGGCAGTAATAGCCGTCGAATCGCGGGAGATGTGGCCAAGCAGTTGCTTCCCCAGGTGCTTGTCAATGAGCGCGGCATGCACTCTTTCTGCAAGCTGGCTGTCGGCAAATTCTGCAAAAGCTCTGGAAAAGGTCGATTGGCTGGGAATATCATTCACCTTCTCCCAACCGCAAAGCCTGCGAAGTCTGATGTCCGATTTCAAGCGATCCATGAGAATCTCTGTGGTGGGCATGTTGTAAACGGCTTTTGCAACGAAGGCACGCGCTATGGCACAACGGTTCTTCATGGGGCGCCCAGGCACCAGACCCACATAAGGAATATGGGCATCTATCTGCGACATTTCCAATACCTCGACCAACTGTTGATGCTTTTTCGTTAACTCACCGAGCTCTTCTTTCAGCCAAGGGAAAAGAGAGGTTTGAAAATGGTTCCAAATACTGGATAATCTGTTCCGTGTCTGGTTCATGAATTCCGGCCTTATTACGTTGGATTTTATTGAGTTTTGGAGCGCCTATTATAACAAATAGGTACCAGACACGCCTTCCTTATCCCCTTGTTTTGGCGCCAGTTAGACAATAAAATTCGCTCGTTTTTTAAGTTTTGCATTTACCTCCTATGAAAGTATTTTAAGTTGTGTGTCCGGAATAGTATAGCCACATCACATGTGACCGGAGCCGCAGGCCGGGTCGCAGACTTTTATTTCTTCCGGACTGCTGATGTGCAAGAAGTCAGATTCTGGCTGTTCGGGCTTGATGTAGTAGTCCATTTGCTCAATCAGCTTTGAATCTGGACGGTTGAGCATCCACAGACGGCCTAGGGAGTTTTCCACCAGGTAACGCACTCCAGTGCGGGGTAAAGAGCTGGGTAGCAGCGGGGATGTTTTCCGGCGTGATCTTTTTGTTCTTCTTCAGTCCCTCAAAGACCTCATCCTTTTTCTCGGAGATGTAGAACTGGTAAAGCCAGCCAATCACCTCTACATCCTCGCAAGTTTCCGGCGTCATCGCTTCACGTGTAAGGCTAAGAATTGAGTTATCCGAGAGCAGATCATCGGGCATCAGCAATTCGGTGTAATTGGCAATCTGTTCAAACATGAATGGCATTGAACCATGCCAGTAATTGCAGATCGCCACGACCAGCAGCCGGTATGCTTCGGCTTGTGGATCCTGGCTGGGGATTTTGCCATCAAGCAGGGAAAAGATCTTTTGTCTGGCCGCATCATTCACCATGCTTTCATCAATATGACCCATCTTGGCATCAGCCAGAATCTCCGGCTGGATCTGCCTTTCGGCGGGCGAAACGACGCCAATGCGCGTATAGCGATTCACATCCATGAATCGCAGGGCGCAAAAGCGGTTAAACCAAATATAGGCCACCTTTTCGATCACCTGCTCCTTGCCATGTGTCCGGATCTGTTTTTCCAGCTTCGCCACGACCGCTGCACTCTCATGCCTGGCCGCACTGTCTTTTGCAAGTACCAGCTTGAGCTTGTTGGATACCTGCTCGATCAGACTGCGGCGGGCGTATTGGGCGAATTTTTTTAACTTAGTTGTTTCCACAGTTATACCGTAGCCAATTCTTTGAACTGAAGATAATGGGGAGATGATATTTTCAAAAATAATTCTGGCGAATCATGTTCATGTAGAGGTGCTGATTTGTAGCGGGATGGCTTTTTACTGATACTTAAATTTACCATACTAGGGGCTGTTGATCTTTTGTGGTTAAAAAATAGGCAGCATGGTATTTGTTAAACAAGTATAATGGTTTTGTGAAAAATCAACATACAAGAACACTTACCATGCCAAGAACTATCTT
>JBHNNM010000336.1:0-3148 GCA_048563625.1 Gammaproteobacteria bacterium
AGATAGTTCTTGGCATGGTAAGTGTTCTTGTATGTTGATTTTTCACAAAACCATTATACTTGTTTAACAAATACCATGCTGCCTATTTTTTAACCACAAAAGATCAACAGCCCCTAATACCCAGTACCTCAACAATGCGATCCAGTGCCATATCAAAGGCCTTGTCAAAGCCATGTAGATCGATGCTGATACTGCCCCAGGAAATACTGCCGTCAGGCAGGCGAATACGCAGCTTGAAAATATCAACCACTCTGCCCTTGTTGTGCTGCTGCTGGCGTGTGAGACCCACGATGTGGCCATCGCTGTGGAATTTAATCGGGTTGGCGGCTTCCATTTCCTGCTGATATTCTTTCTGCATGGCCAGCAGTTCCCTGTCTCTGGCTTTGGCTAGGGCGCGAATTTCTCGTTCGCGTTTTTTGGTGACCGGTTTGCCGTTTTCAGTCAGGTAGTAGACCTCATCATAAATAACATCGCCGATTTTACGATAGACTCTGAGACGGTGCCCATAGTGAGCATTATTTTCTGATACACCCATAATTACACCTACCCTTTATTAAACAGAAATATTAAATCAGTTTAATCTGTATATAAAGCTGAACAGTATAAAACTAATCATGAATTAAAGAAAGAATAATTCTAATAACTTTAATTATAACGCTTCGGGTGAGAGTCATGAAAGAGCAAAATACTGATCTGTATCAGGTAAAGAGCAGGTTTTAGGTTTCAGGTGAGAGGTTTTAGGTGTTAGAGAGCTTAGCCGCCGGTCATTGACATAAAGCGGACAACCTTTTCAGGTTTTTCGTTAAATTCATGTTTAAGAGGTTTCAGATTAATGGCATCACGGATGACCTGGTCCAGATCAGTGTCACTGATCCCCTCACGCAGCAGCTGACGCAGTTCGTATTTGTGTTCATCACCCAGGCACATATATAAGGTGCCGGTTGCAGACAGGCGGACCCGGTTGCAGGTGTCACAGAAATGCTGAGAGATAGGGGTGATAAAACCGATTTTTAGATCAGTTCCGGCTACCTGTACATAACGTGCCGGGCCGGCGCCGGACATAACGGCCGGGATCAGCTCATATTTTTCTGCCAGGCGCTGTTCAATAATATCCAGGCTGATGTAGTGGTCTACCGCATTACGTCCGGTATCTCCGACAGGCATAGTTTCAATAAAACGCAGGGTAAAACCGTGCTCCATGCAGAAATCTACCATGGCCTCAACATCATCATCATTGACGCCTTTCATAATCACCATATTGATCTTTATGGGATCAAGGCCGATGGCTTTAGCCTGCAGCAGGCCATCGGTAATTTTTTCCAGTTTACCCTGGGTAATGTCTTTAAACTTCTGTGGATTGACTGTGTCCAGACTGACATTAATACGGGAAATTCCGGCATTATGCAGAGCTTCGGCATGTTTCCCAAGGCTGGTGGCATTGGTGCTGAGGGATAAATCATCCAGACCGGGCAGGGCGGACAGACGCCGGGCCAGTACGGGCAGATCCTTACGCAGCAAAGGTTCGCCGCCGGTCAGACGTACAGCACTGACGCCCAGACGGGTAAAGGAGGCGATAACCCGTTCAATTTCATCAAAGCTGAGCCAGTCTTCCGGTTCTTCATAACCATCAAAGCCTTTAGGCATGCAATAGAAACAGCGCAGATCACAGCGATCCGTTACCGATAATCGCAAGTATTTGATTTCCCGATTGTACTGGTCAATTAAACTCATTGCCCGGACTCTTTTTCTGAAAAGGGTGGTATGCCTGTTCTGTGCATAATAAATGTATAAAGGGGATATTAATCCGATATTGTCTGAACTGCCAGTATTTTAGAAGATTTTTATCTTCCAGACTGCAGAAAATGGCGATCTATATCAAGTCAGGTCTTTTAGCCCCTGCTCCAGATCAGGGTATTTTAAAGTTAGTTTAAAGTCTTTCAGCAGCTTGTGGTTATCAATACGGCGTGACTCATCCATATAGGACAACATGCCGCTGGACAGTTCGGAACGGGCCTGCTCCAGACTGATGGCCGGCGGTTCCGGTAAATGGCTGGCACGGGCTACGCGCATAAAATAGTCATACATGGTGGTGGGATGGCCGTCGGAACAGTTATAAACGCCCTTAAGATCAGGATTGAGTCCGGCAATAAGACAGATGTTCAGTAAGTCATCGGCATGAATACGGTTGCTATAGGGGGAATCTTCTTCCCGAACCACGGGCGTTTGAGCACGTATGCGTTTCAGAGGCAGTTTATCAGCGGCATATATTCCGGATACTCTGAGGATCACTAGGGGGATATTATGCTGTTGCGCATAATGCTGAAACTGCTGTTCGGCATCGGCCCGGCGTCGGGCACGATCCACTGATGAATTCAGGGGCGTTGTTTCATCCACCCATTGAACATTACAATTACCGTAAACGCCGGTCGTGCTGATCAGTACAATTTTTGCGGGTCTGGTTTGTGCTCGGGTATTCTGTTCCAGCTGCGCAATAAAAGCCTGAGCTCTGCTATCATGCCGGCCTTTGGGTGGCGGCGGGACAAAATAATAGATAATGGCACCGGGTTCCGGAATGGACTGTTTAACCGGTTCTGTACTGTCCAGATCCCAGACCAGATGTTGATCTTGGGACTGAGACTCAGGCTGGCTTCTGGCGATCGTGGTGATCTGCTCAGCGGAGGCCAGAGACTGTTCTAGCAGCGCCTGCAGTAGCTTATGCCCCATATAGCCGTGGCCGATGATATAAATGGGATGAGTGGTTGCTGTCAGCACAGGTGTTACCTTTTTACTATTCAGAATCTATGAGCGTGACTGTTTTCAGGCTCGCGCTATTATCCAGCCATCGACCCGTTGAATACCGGCCTGTTTAAGTATTCTGGCCGCTTCATTAAGGGTGCTGCCGGTGCTCATAACATCATCAACCAGTGTAGTAGTTCCGACCTGATCTGACAGTCGGCTTGACTTAGTGAGAGTTTCCCGTTTTGATTAAAGGTGTGAATCTTTATAACAAAACAAAAGGAGACTCTCATGTTTCATACTAACAATCCTATCATCAAACATAAAGCCGGTTTATTAAATTTAGCCGAAGAATTAGGAAATGTATCTAAAGCCTGTCAGGTTATGGGCGTATCAAGAGATACTTTTTACC
>JBHNNM010000337.1:0-3135 GCA_048563625.1 Gammaproteobacteria bacterium
ACATAATTCGGTGACCGGTACACCGGATTCAGCTTCTTTCAGAATGCCGATGATCTGGGATTCTGTAAATCTGGACTTCTTCATTGTAGGTTCTCCTCATTAATAATTTAATGGAAAATTCGTGAGCTTAAACTGGATTTAAGCTGCGATTGTCTGGGGTTTCAAACTGGCCTCATATTCGGCCAGCAACATGGGCTTTCCCGTACGGATATAGCAAACCAGACTGGCTTTAAGAAATTGGTGGAAGGAAATGCCCCTTAATTGGCAGGTCATGGCGATCGACTGTATGCAGGCGTAGGCCCTGGCGCCTTCGGCGGACATGCTGCCACCAGACATCTTCCGCTTCACAACACCCTTCTTGATGATGTATTCACCGTAGTTGTTGTGGTGCGGCGCGTCTTTATGCTTGATGAAAGTCAGTATATGTTCCTGCTGGCGGCGGACTTTTTTGATCACCTCCTTCAGGGTCTCGTTGGAGTTCTTCCATTTCAGCAACATATCCAGCCTTTGTTCCAGCTGCTTCAGCCGCCGCTGAAAAATCAGCTCGCCCAGTTCATCACGCGCCGCCTGTAGTACCTCGCCGTCCCGGATGATCTGCCGCAGCTTCAGGTAGAATTTCATGATGGAACGATATTGGGGAAATGCGTCAATGAAGGCACGTATCTTGCGAAAGATATGCGCCATGCAGGTTTGCCGGTCACAGACAATCTTCGTGTAGGCGTGCCAGCCATCCACGATCAGGATGCCGAAGAACACTTCTCCCCGGAGTCGCTTGACGAGCGGCCCAGCGCGTGTTTTGTCAGGCCAATAACAGGCACTGCGCTCGTTGGCGAATATCCATAACCACCATAGCTTGGCCTTGATTCGCCAGCCGGTTTCGTCGGCCCAGATCTTCGCTCCCTGCTTGACGTCGTTTAATATCTCTTCATAGACCGGCTGCAACAGGCCGCTCAGGCGGATCATGATCTTCGATATGCCGGCCGTCGACAGTTGCAGTGTCTTGAAATCGATGAAAAGATCCCTGATCTTCGGGAAGGACAGGGCACACATCACCCACAGGTAGGCCATCTCTATCATGGCGTTCAGGCCAATGTCCGCGCCTGGCAGCGCCTGTTCGGAGGTTGACGTGACCATTTTTTTGCATCGGTCGCACCACCTGGATTCCGTTACCTCTTTGAAGACGGTGGTCTTGTTCGTCGGTGCAAGGATGTCTTCTACCAGACGTCCACTATCCGCTCTGCCTTTCCTGTCGTCCAGGTCATTGCCGCAGCAAGGGCAGGATGTCAGAGGGGTGAAATGTGTCTCGTCAGGCGTGAGGTCGGATTTTCTCCGGTTGCCGCAGCCGGTTCGCTTGGTGCGCTTATTCTTTTTGTTGGTTTCTTTCTTTGGGTTGCCGTCCTTGTCCCATTCCGCTTTCTTCGAGGTCGGCTGGTTGACCTGCTTGTTGATGTCCTTGATCATTTGCCCGGCTTTTTCCTTGTCAATCTCACCTTGCAGTTTGGCGAGCTGTTCGCTCAGCTCGCTTATCTTCTGGTCTTTTTCTGCAAGCCGAATGCGCGCCTCCTCGCGTTGTTCGAGGATTATTGCAATAAGTTTAGTCCTGGACAGTTGCTCCAGCCACGCCTTGTCCGGGTACAGCTGTGGAGTGCCTTTTACGACGGCAGCTGTCATCGCGTCAATCCGTTTCCACCGCTTCCACTGCCATGATTGCCGCCAACAGGGCGAGCCGTTCCCCCGGGGGCAGCGCCTGGTAATTCTTCGCCCAGCGTGCCGCCTTGCGTTTGATGCGCTGGCGGTCGGTGAAGTCCTTTCCCGCATAGGTGGCCCAGTGCACACGGTCGATGGCGTAGTTGTACCAGAGTTTCTCCGTGCGCGGCCCACCCCAGGTCATGGCCTGGAGTTCCACGCAGTGCCAATCCTTCAGCATGTCGTCATACAGGGCGGACGGGTAGCCGGAGAGGATGATCCGGCACGGCAGGGTCTTCAGCAGGTCCAGCAGATCTTCGTGGTCCTGCCGGCTGTAATCATGGCGGTATCGGCGTTTCGAGGTCCGCGTCTCTATCAGGTAGGGGGGGTCACAATAGATCAGTTCCGAACCGGCGTAGTCATAGTCGCGCAGGTAGCGGTGGGCGCAAGCATTGACTTTTTGTACGGGATAGCCGCAGTCGAAGGACTGCAGTGCTTCCGAGTCAATGTCGATGGCGATACTGTTCCGGGCCGGCGGCTTCTTCCGCATGACGGCTCCGCCTCCCAGGTGGGTTTCGATGTAGGTATCGTGGGGCGGCATCATCGCTATGATGTTTTGGTATAACCCCGCTGCAGCCTTGGAGCCGAAATATCCCGTCATGCCGTTCCCCTTGTGCCTTTCATGGCGACCAAGAATAGACGTGGTTGACTATAAAGTCAAGCTGATTCGACAATATTACTTGAAATCAGTTTAATCTCACATTTCTTTGATCGATAAACAAAGCTTAAGTTCCATTTATATGGACACCATTTTGGAACAGTTATTTAGCCTGGCAAGCCTCGATGTGAAGCTTCATCGAAGCATCTTTTGAATTGGCTGGGGTCATTTATATCTCCTGATTGTGAATTGAAGATCATAGTCTGACCGGCTTGAGGCAATTTTTGAAGGTGGGTTTTATTTGACGTTTACACTTCTGCAATGTGACTGGTTAAACAAAGCTCAGAATCTTCTTGTCACTGGCCCCTGTGGCAGTGGTAAAACCTTTATTGCCTGTGCACTGGGACATACGGCGTGTATGAAAGGGCACAGTGCTAAATATTACCGGTTGTCCCGGTTATTAATGATGCTTACCCAGAGCAAAGCGGACGGCACTTACCTTAAGACACTTCAGTCTCTGGCCAAAACAGAACTGCTGATCATTGATGACTGGGGGCTGGAACCGTTAAAAGCGGTACAGCGCAATGACTTAATGGAACTGATGGATGATCGCCATGGACATGCATCAACCATTATGCTCAGTCAGTTACCCACCGATCAGTGGCATCAGTCTGTACTGGTCAAGTCCAACCGGACACTTTTTTTAGAGAATTTTCATAGTTAATTGGTGACTGATCACCATTTGCTGAATGTAGTCTTTCCAGGTTGTAATATCTCATGTAAGCTGCAAC
>JBHNNM010000338.1:0-3134 GCA_048563625.1 Gammaproteobacteria bacterium
ACAGACAGACAGACAGTAAAATGAAAAGCATGCATGTATGCATAATATATATTTCTAACACATAATTATTCACAAATATTAAAAATATAAATGTTCAAATCATGTTAAAAAAAAAAAAAAAAAAAAAAAAAAAAAAAAAAAAGTGCACATATCCTTAATCAATGTTTGTTGTGATTTTTTCCATTAAGTACTGTTTAAATGTTTTTTTAAATGCTTTGTGATCTGATAATTTTTTTATTGATAATGGTAAATTGTTCCATAGTTTTCCCCCGGAATACATCAAGCTGCATTTAAATAAATCTAATCTAGGACGGGGTACTACAAGTTTGTGTGAATGTCTGTTCTGATTTGAAAGAAAGTTTAATTTGAGATTTGATGGTGCATAACCAAATACTATTTTATGCATAATAATGCCTTTATTAAATTCTAATTTTAATTTTAGCGGAAGGACATCTAAAAGTTTATAGTCGTGAGCTGTCAAAGATGTGGATTTTAGAAGGGTTAATTTAAGGGCTCGCTTGTGAATACTAACAAGAGGTTTTAATGTGTTTGCACTAGCAGAGTCCCAGAGTGTTGAAGCATAGTCAATGATTGGTTGGATATGTGCATGAAAAAATAGTTTTCGAGCATGAGCATTTAGAAAATGTTTAATTTTTGCAAGTTGATATAGCTTTTGAGAAACACGTTTGGTTAGTTCATTTACATGATTTGTCCAAGACAAATTATTATCAATAGTTACTCCTAAAACCTTATGTGTTGCTACTTCGACAATTTTCTCATTTCCAATATAAAGTGGCATGCGAGAAGATATGTTCTGGCGTTTTTGTCTTGTTGTTATGGTCATGTATTTCGTTTTGTACGAGTTTAGCGACATATGATTTAGTTCAGTCCATTGAAGAAGGTTATTTATACTTTCCTGTAAGCTAAGCAAAAGATTATTTAGGTTTGAGTGACTAGAGTGGATAGTGGTGTCATCAGCAAATAGTTCACATAAAGCTTTTATGAATAAGGGCAAGTCGTTTATATAGAGAGAAAAGAGAAGCGGGCCTAACACTGAACCTTGTGGAATACCGTATTTTACGGGAAGAAAATCGGATTTAATTGTGTTTATACAAACAAGCTGTTCTCGATTTGACAAAAATGACGAAATTAAGTGCAGGGTGTCATTGGATAATCCATAAAGAGTTAATTTCCTCAAAAGTAGATCATGATCAATGACATCAAATGCCTTTGCAAAATCCACAAAAAGTACTCCCGTAAATTCATTTTTGTTTATGTTCTTATAAAAAATATCTACTAATGTTGTAAGTGCGGTATGGCATGAGTGGTGTTCCCTAAATCCAGATTGGTTGGGGTGTATAAGTTCATTTGTTTTAAGATAGGATAAAAGGTGTTTGTTAATATGTTTTTCTAGAGGTTTTGAAAGAACAGACAGAATTGAGATAGGTCTATAGTTTGAAGGGTCTTTGTTATCTCCTGATTTGTAAATGGGTATAACCTTAGCTTGTTTGAATGCTTTTGGAAAATAGTTTTTGTCTATGCAAAGATTGTATATGTAGGTAACAGTCTCAGTTATGACGTGTGCAGACATTTTAATAATTTTGCCGTCTAGGTCATCCAGACCTCGGGTTCCTGTCTGTTTCAGTTGTAATAGAGCATTGTACACTTCATATATTGCAATTGGTGGAATCGTTAAAGTAGAATTTGATATTTTTGATTCGCAAAAGCGTTTTAAAAAGCTTAAATCATTTAGTTTTGATTGATCGTTGGTAATGATTGTGTCAGATACATTTGCAAAATGACTGTTTAGCTTATCGGGGGGTAATTCTTTGACTGTGACTTGAGGTTTTGATGCATCTTTGTTTGTTAGAGTGTTAATGGCCTTCCAAATAGAGCGAGAATCATTTTTTGAGGCGACTAAATTTTGAAAGTATGTTTTTTTGGAAGCACGTATTAAAGATGTCACTTTGTTCCTCTGCTTTTTGAATTCTTCGTGTTTCCTTGCTTTCAGTAGCCTATCTCTTTGATGCATGGCCTCTTCTATCTCCTTTGACAACCATGGAGGTTTCCTTGTGTACCTAACACGCTTGGTCATAAAAGGAGCATGCTTATTATAAACAGAACTAAATGTTTTGTACCAAAACTCAAGAGCTTCATCGGGGTCTGTATACTGGTATACTTGTGAGAGCTGAGAGTGAACCAAGTCAAGCAAAAAAGCATCTTTGTCAAAATGAGTAAAGCATCGGTACCGTATTTCTTTATGTGCAGCTTTAGGAATTTTTACACCTTTTTTAAACCATGTAATGCAAACAGGTAAATGGTCACTACAACCACACACTGGGGAACATACTTCGGCAATATTCTGTTTGGTAGTAACATAAATATGATCTATCAGAGTTTCAGAATTCGTAGTAATTCGAGTTGGGTTATCTATTAGTTGATGTAAGTTAAAGTTTTCATACAGATGATTCCATTTGATATGTGGCTTTAAAAGATTAATGTTAAAGTCTCCTAGTAATATTATTTCTTTTGCTTCTAGACAAACGGCATCCATCATTAAAGTGAATCTATCAAACCAGTCAGTACGTTCGGAAGGGTTCCTGTAAGTGAATCCCACGAGAATTGGTTTACTTCGCTTTAGACATACTTCTATCCAGATAGATTCCGTATTGTGTTGTTCTAGATGCGAGGCACGCTTTAGGTTAACTGAGTGGGAAAAGTATAACAACAGACCTGTGTCTTTATGGGTTTTGGGGTCTAGGCGCATAACGTTGTAACCAGGCATTGATACGTCAGAATCAGATACATGATTTGATAATCGGGATTCTGCAAAACAAAATACATGAAAGTTTCTTCCAGAATTGAACAGAATTGAGGAGATATCAGTAAGTTTGTTAATGGCATGATTAATGTTTAAGTACCCTATTCTTAGTCCATCCTTAGATGGCCAGGTGTTTATAGTTATAGGCATAGTAACAAAGAAAGAAAAGTATTGAAACCTAAATTATGTACACCGTGGAGTAAAGTCGAAAATTAAATAACAAAACAACACTTAATGACCAAAGTTAAGTAATGAACAATATGACACGCGTAAGTAACCAATAATTATACAAAACGTTTCACACGATATTCAG
>JBHNNM010000339.1:0-3134 GCA_048563625.1 Gammaproteobacteria bacterium
CTCTCTCTCTCTCTCTCTCTTTCTCTCTCTCTCTGTCTCTCTGGGTGAGCTCGTGTTCACCGAGCATGGCGGACGCACTTTAGACAGCGGTGGTGGTAAATTCCAAATTTTGACGATTTTCCTGGGAATTCTTCAATCTGAAGCAATGCCAGCCAGCAGCGAGCAACTTAGAGCTGCCGTCGGCAGCTTTGTGACAATTTTTAGGAATTTCATGGCAGACAGAGCGAGGAAAGCAGCAGCTTTACGCATTCGCACTCTGACAGTGCCATTGAAAGTTCGCGCCTCGGACGTGCTGGTGCTTTTTTTAATCGGACTACTACTCAGGTGTGGTGACATTGAGCAAAACCCGGGACCAGGAGAAAAGGGGCCGTCTCAAACTTCATCTACGTCGCAGCGTACCACTGAAGGGGTCGGCTTGAAAGAAGAACTGTTAACAGGAATGCAGGAAATGATGCAGAAGATGTTCGAGCTCCAGAAAGTCAGTTTTGAACAGAGTATTCAGGAACTGAAAGAACAGATCTCTGGTGCCTTGGATTCTCTGGTGGCCGACGTTGACGATCTCAAAGAGAGAACGAAAGCCATTGAAGAAGCTACAGTGAACATGACCATGAAAAACGATGAACACAGAGCGGCAATCGACGCACTGGAGAACAGAATGGAGGAAATGACGCAAAGACTAGATGACAAAATCGACAAACTGGAATCATTTTCGAAAAGGGACAACCTGAAGTTCTTCAATGTTGCTGAAAGCACTGAACCGGAAAATTACGATTCCTGTGCAAAGAAGATTTTGGACTTGCTGCAGAACTGTGTTCCAGATCGTGTCTGGCAGCTGTCTGATATTGTACGGGCTCACAGACTAGGGACTGATAAGAACAGGAACGACAGCGGCAGCAACAACAGTGGTAACGACAGGAGACCCAGACCCATCATCGTCAAGTTCGCACACTGGGGGGCCAAGATGCACGTGCTGACCAAGGGGAGGGACGGCCTGAAGCGACAGGGTGTAGCTGTGGCAGGAGACCTCACAACACGTCAGCAAAGCATCATCAAGCAGTACCGCAACGACGGCATCCGGGCGTACTATAAGGGCAACCAACTGGTGGTGGGCGGACGGCTACAACCAAGACCTCAGAACGGGCGTAACAACAACGCTGGGCGTGGAGGTTGCGGGAGCCACAGGAGTCGGTCCCCGCCGTCCCCAAGCTACAGCGATGTGGCACAGAGGAGTTCTGTTGGTGGGAATAGTGCTGACGTCACTTCTACGTCTGCTAGTGGAAAGTCAAACACAACTTCAAGTGGAATGAACTCAGTGCCAGGTGTGCTTACTCGTAATCGTGCTCAGTCTCAATCTCAGGCGACAAGAGACGCTGACACCATGCCTAACAGCTAGGGAGGAGGCCAAGGCCCCGATGGAGTACATCCTACTGGCAGTGGCATCACATGTGGTAACCTCAAAGTGTGTGCGTGGAACTGTGAGGGTTGGTTGCAGAAACTGGACTTGAAAGAAGTGGTATGTTTTTTACGTTCTTTCGATATTTTCTCCTTGTCTGAAACGTTCGTGGATTCAAAACAGCAGTATGACTCGTTCTGTGATTATGACGTTTTTCTTTCAAAATCTACAAAGCTATCACTGCAAGGTAGGACGTCGGGAGGTGTATTAGTCTTTGTGCGCAAACATCTGTCATCATTCATAAGACACATAGACGTTCCCTACGAAAATGTTATTGTACTTGAAGTATGTAAAACTTTACTTGGACTATGTAAAAATGCCTTTATAATCAGCACATACATTCCCCCCTATGACAGTAAATTTTGGAACGTAACAAACAATGGATACGGACTGGAAATACTAGAGCAATGCATTGTTGATCTATATCAAAATTTGGATGACTTCTATTTGATTATTTGCGGGGATCTAAATGCGCGTACTGGAAAAGAAAACTACATCATTAATGACCCTCTCCTTTTTGATAAGGAAAATGATGACAAGGATGAGCTGATTTTTGAAAGAAACTCTGATGACGGTGAAATCAACTTGTTTGGCAAACAGTTGCTTGAAGTGTGCAAAATGTTTGACTGCGTTATTTTGAATGGATTATGTCAGTGGGGGTTCGACAGTTCTTACACATTTATTTCCTCTTCTGGTTGTAGCACAATAGACTATGTACTGATTTCTAGCGATCTCTGTTCGGGTGATTTTGTCCAATCATTTAAGGTGTTTCCGTGTATTGAATCCAATCACTTACCTGTTGGAATAGTACTAAAAATGAACACAGCATCTTCAGTTAATTCTGAGCTAAAGGAAAACCCTAAGCCAACGTGGATAAATAAACTGATCTGGGACAAAACAAAGGAAACAGATTTTCTAGCGAATTTTAATTCTGATATCATACGAGACATGTGTGCACGTGCAGTGGCGCTAATTGATTACAACATTGACCAGGCACTCGAATTATTCACAAGTTCGCTTTTGCGTGCCAGTGAATGCATGAAAAAACATATGCTAACGGGAAACAGACCGAGAGATTCTTTATGGTTTGATGACGAATGTCGAAAGGCAAAAACAGACGCGAAGCTGTTGTTGAGAACATTTAAACGCTCAGGTTTTCAGAGCGATAGGGTCGCCTACGTAGCAGCTCGGAAAATATATAAGACATTGATTAGAAAGAAAAAGATGGGATACAAGCGTGAAAAAGCCAGACGCCTTGCTTCTTTTGACAAGGATCCGCGATCGTTCTGGAGGGAACTAAGACAATTGTCTGGCAGGAAAAACCGTGTTTTAAGTAAAGATATAACGGACTGTGAGTGGTATGAACACTTCAAATGTGTCTTCAGTGAAATTAACACGCCTTTCAGTAATCTCACATTCGGAAATGATGCTGTAAATGATAACATCGAAACTCTGGCCGATCTGAATCGCTCAATAGATCCTCAGGAGGTTCGTGAAGCTATACGCAAGCTTAAGACAGGCAAGGCACATGGTACTGATGGCATACTGGCAGAAATGCTAAAAGTGGCTGGTGAAACTGCTGTGCAGTTCCTAACAAAACTGTTCAATGTTCTCTTTGATCAAGGTGTGTATCCAGAAGAGTGGTCAAAGGCAATCATTGTACCGATATTCAAGAAAGGAA
>JBHNNM010000340.1:0-3115 GCA_048563625.1 Gammaproteobacteria bacterium
ACAGGACGGCTCAGTTCCGTTATAATATTATTCATATTTAAGCTTTGTTTGATCAAGTTTTTTTGGTTAATTTCTTTGATCGATAAACAAAGCTTAAGTTCCATTTATATGGACACCATTTCGGAACAGTTATTTAGTTGCTGTTTTGTGTTTAAAGTTTGGGTGGGCTATAGTTGTTGGTAATTCTTATACATTTTCAGGCTTATTATAATGTTTCTTAAATACTCCTCTGTTTTTCTTTTTTTTTCTGGTTTTAAGTGGTTGTGCGTCTGTTGTGCCTCAGCCGGATCAGTTTAAGGTTAATATTTCCTCTATGCGGATGCTAGAATCTACCTTGATGGAGCAGCGGTTTCAGGTTAGCTTGCGGGTGATGAACCGGGGTAGGGAAGCGGTTAGTATTGATGGGATGAGTTTTGATATTGAGCTTAATGGTAAAGATTTTGCCTCCGGGGTCAGTAATGAAAAGGTCAGTATCCCGGCTTTTTCTGAAGGTATAGTCAGCGTTAATGTCACCAGTACTATTTTTGGTATTATCCGCCAGTTACAGGGTATGCAGCAGAACAAACCAAAGACGTTTCACTACCAGATCAGCGGTTCCTTTTATCCCTCTAGCAGCCTGTTGAGTATTCCTTTTAAGGAAGAAGGGGAAATTGATCTTAATGCTGCAACTCCCCCGAAAAAAATAATCTAGAAACTTTCTGTTTCCCTTTTGTGCCTCATTCCTACGCCCCCTTGTTCCGTCAAAAATATAAAACTTGACAATTAAACAATGTTCAATTAATCTATAGGTAACTCATCATTATGGAGATTGCTATGCAATGGCTTAAAGGGTTTATCGCACTGGTTTTAAGGTTTTTATTTCGGGTAGAAGTAGAAGGCCTTGAACATTACCAGCAGGCCGGTAAACGGATTATAATTGTCGCCAATCATACTTCCTTTCTGGATGCGGTATTGTTATGCATATTTCTGCCCGACCAGCTGACCTTTGCCATTAATACTCAAATGGCTGAACGTTGGTGGATAAAACCCTTTGGCAAAATTGTCCGTCTGTTTCCCATGGATCCGGTCAACCCCCTGTCCATAAAGTCCTTTATAAAAGATCTCAATAAAGACAAGCACTCGGTTATTTTTCCGGAAGGACGTATTACCGTAACCGGCACTCTGATGAAAATATATGACGGACCGGGACTGATAGCGCTGAAAACTGGTGCCATGGTATTACCTGTTCGTATTGACGGAGCACAGTATTCTATTTTTTCCCGTTTAAAAGGCATTGAACGCCGACGCCTGTTTCCCAAAATCCGGCTGACTATTTTACCGCCACAGAAAATTGTTCTGGATGAAAGTATTAAGGGGCGGGCCAAAAGAATGGCCGCAGGTAAAATACTTAAACAGATCATGGTGGATATGATTTATCGTACCAGCAATAACCGGATCACACTGATGGATAAACTCCTGGAAGCCAGAACCATACACGGTGCCGGACAGGAAATACTTGAAGATGTGGAACGATCGCCTCTTAATTATCGTCAGCTGCTGGTTAAAAGCAGTATTCTGTCGCAGTTAATGAAAAATAACACCAGCAAAGGTGAAGCCGTCGGTTTATTGCTGCCCAATACCAATGCTACAGTACTGAGCTTTCTGGCTCTGGAAAGTATTGGCAGGGTACCTGCCATGCTCAATTATACTGTGGGTTATAAAGGCGTTTTATCTGCACTGGAAACAGCACAAATTAATACCGTCTATACTTCAAGACGTTTTATAAGTCTTGCAAAAATGGAAGACTTAATTGAACTGTTAGAGGATAAGGTTAAAATTATTTATCTGGAAGAGCTTCGCGAACAGGTTAACTGGAAGCATAAACTATACGGGCTTGCCTGCGGATTTTTTCCAAAACTGGTTTATGCATATCAGTGGTCAGAAGTAAGGGCAGAGGATCCCGCAGTGGTTTTATTTACTTCAGGATCAGAAGGCATTCCTAAAGGGGTAGTCTTATCGCATAAGAACCTGATAAGCAATATGAATCAGCTGGGCACTAAAATTGATTTTAATAAAAACGATATTATCCTTAATGCCCTGCCATTGTTTCATTCCTTTGGTTTAAGTACGGCGACTCTGGTGGCCATTTTAAACGGCATGAAAGTATTTTTATACCCGTCACCACTGCAGTACCGGATCATTCCGGAAGTGGCCTACGATATTAATGCCACCATGCTGTTTGGCACCAATACCTTTTTAAAAGGTTATGCAAAGTATGCCCATAATTATGACTTTTTCAGTATCCGTTATGTCTGTGCCGGAGCCGAAGCGGTACAGAAAGAAACCCGGGAAATTTACGCTGAAAAATTCGGCTTAAGGATCCTGGAAGGCTATGGAGCCACAGAAACCAGCCCGGTTATTTCCATGAATACCCCTATTGATTATCAGACCGGCAGTGTTGGCGTGCTGTTGCCGGGTATTGAATATCAACTTAAACCCGTGCCGGGTATTGAAAAAGGCGGGCAGCTGTTTATTAAAGGCGATAATGTCATGTTGGGTTATCTGCGCCATGAAAATCCCGGCGTACTGGAACCGGCTGAATCAGAATACGGTTCCGGCTGGTATGATACCGGAGATATTGTTGATATTGATGAGGAGGGCTTTGTCTTTATTAAAGGCAGGGTTAAACGCTTTGCCAAAATCGGCGGAGAAATGGTCTCCCTGTCCATGGTAGAAAGTCTGGTTAAACAATGCTGGCCAGAGTATGAACATGCAGTCGTCAGTATTCCGGATCCTGCTAAAGGAGAACAGCTGATCCTGCTGACCACATTCCAGGAAGCTGACAGAAAGGACTTATCAGCTTTTGCAAAAAAACAGAAAGTGGGTGAAATTAATGTCCCTAGACAGATAAAAACAATTGATAAAATTCCATTACTTGGAACCGGTAAAACCGATTATACAGAAATTAAGAAACTGGTCAGTGCCTGATTAAAGACAAGCTTGTTATATCTATTCAGACTCTAAATAACTGTTCCAAAATGGTGTCCATATAAATGGAACTTAAGCTTTGTTTATCGATCAAAGAAATTAACCAAAAAAACCTGATCAAACAAAGCTTAAGTATGAATAATATTAT
>JBHNNM010000341.1:0-3100 GCA_048563625.1 Gammaproteobacteria bacterium
TGGGTGAGATGTTGATACTCATATTACCTATTGCTTATAAAACTGTCAGAAGCTTTATATTTCAACAGGTTTTGTGAGTATTAGCATCTTTCTTCACTCATCAGAGCGGAGAAGAGCCTGTAGATTTTTTATAAGGCTGTCCGGGTTAAGGCTACTGACTGGAAAAACGTTTAACATGTTCAGCAAATGCATCGCCGTCCTTATAACCGACAACTCTGAAATTACGGTTTTCTCCTGAAGCCGGATCAAAAAACAGAATAGCCGGCGGAGCCGGTACCTGAAAATGTTTCAGTAATGCCTCATCAACAGCATCCATTTCCGTTACATCAGCCTGTAATACTACAAAATTATTCAGAGCATTAATAACCTTTGGTGATTTAAAGGTCGTGTTTTCCATGCTTTTGCAATAAGTACACCAGTCAGCATAAAAATCCAGCATCACCTGCTTGTTCTGCGCTTTGGCTTGAGCCAGCTTTTTATTCAGATCGTCTACTGACTTAATGCGCTCGAAACTGACATGCTGGGGAATAGCTGGCTGGCCGGGCATTGCGCTGCTATAACCCATGTGTCCCTGCAGGGGGCGTAAATAATCGGTATTACCGCTGGAGGCACCGACAATCATAACACTGGCATAAAGCATCATAATCAGGCCCAGAGACTTCCACAGCTTGCCCCAGCCGGTAGTGTTTTCATGAACAGGTGTCAGGGCACCCATATAGACACCGGAGGTAAAGATCAGGATAGCCCATAGCCAGATTATAACGATTTCCGGTAATACCCTCTCCATCATCCAGATGGCTACGGCCAGCATGCTGACCCCGAATACCGCTTTTACGGTATCCATCCAGACACCGGCACGAGGCATAAGTTTACCGGCTGAGGTACCGATAATAATCAGTGGTACACCCATTCCCAAACTCATAACAAACAGAGCGCTGCCGCCGAGCACCGGATCACCGGTCTGGCTGATAAACAGTAAAATACCCATTAACGGAGGAGCCATACAGGGACCGACAATAAGTGCTGATAACACCCCCATAATAGCCACCCCGATTAAGGTGCCGCCCTGCTGTTTATTACTGAATTCTGATAGTTTGGACTGTATAGAAGAAGGCAGCTGCAGGTTATAAAAGCCGAACATAGACAGCGCCAGAGCAATAAATACCAGAGAAAACCCGGTCAGCACCCAAGGGTTCTGGAACAGTACCTGGAAGTTGGCTCCGGACACACCGGCAATGACTCCCACAATGGTATACACCACGGCCATGGACAGTACATAGACTACGGACATGACAAAGGCCTTGCTGCCGGCACTGCTGCCCTGACCGGCAATAATACCGGACAGGATTGGGATCATGGGGAATACACAGGGAGTAAAGGCCAGGCCCAAGCCAATGGCAAAAAAGGTTAACAGGGCAAGAAAGGTGTTTTCCGAACTCAGCAGTCCGGCCAGGGCATCCTGTTCAGACTGTACCTGAGCTTCATTCTTAGAAACAGGGTTTTTAACAACAGATTTGACTATGTTTTTAACCGGAACGGTATTATTGGAAATGGCTGAAAAACCGGAAATATCCAGCTCAACGGTTTTGGTGATTTTAGGGTAGCAGACACCGGATTCAGCACAGCCCTGGTAACTGACTTTAACAGCTAAAGGCTGGGAAGGATCACCCTTACCGGCAATGGGAATATCCAGCACCAGATCGTGGGCATAAACCTCATAATCACCCAGGTATTCATCACTTTTCTGTTTACCGGGCGGGTACTTTATTTCTCCAATGGAAAAGGTATTATCGCCGACCACTTTAAATTTAAACTTGTCTCTGTACAGATAATACTTGTCTGCAATAGCCCAGATGGCCTGCAGGTGATTCGGTTTGTCAGGATTGACAGAAAGGGAAAATTTAAAGGCCTCTTCAGGGCTGAGCAGTTCGTCCCCCGGCAGAGCCTCATCAGAGCCCAGATTGGCCAGCTCATTTAAAGGAGCTGGGGCACTGGCAGCGGGCTTAACTTTTTCAGTTACAGGCTTGTTATTAACAGGAGCTGGTTGTTTAAAGTGAACAGCCTGTTTTAACGGCGGGTAGCAGATACCACCGGCTGCACAGCCCTGAGTTTTGGCCAGCAAGGTTAAGGCTGCGCCTTTTTCCTTATCAGAGCTGAAGGGAATTTTAGCAATTAACTCATGTTTATAGACCTGAATCTTGCCGAAATAAGGGTCATCCTTGGTTTCACTGGGTGACAGTTTTACTTCGCCAATGCTCAGGCTGCCATCCTTTGGTTTAAAGGCAACCTTGTCGCGGTACATATAATAGTCATCAGCAATTTTCCAGCGCACTTCCAGCTGATTGTTGTCAGGACCACTGATTACCTTGGCAGGCTGAAGCTGAAAAGCCTGTTCCGGCTGCAGAAAATCGTCTTCTGCCCAGCTGCAGGCAAAACTCACAACAAGGATCAGAAGCAAAATAAAACGTATTGATGACATATTAAAGAACCACTTTTATTTATTAGTTGTTATATTCAGTTTTTATAATTATTTCGTAAAGGGCATCCCAGGCTTATCCATAAGCGAACTGATTCAGGATAGTTATTTTATACTATTTTCCAGCCAGCTAAGATATTCCGGTAAACCACTACTTATATCCAGTGCAATAATCTCCGGTACTTCATAAGGATGCAGTGATTTTATCACCTTTTCCAGTGCCGGATATTTCTCCTTACTGGTTTTAATCAGCAGCATATTTTCTCTGGCTGATTCCACATTATCCTGCCACTGATACACAGAATAAACCGGAGGCATAACATTTACACAGGCCGCCAGCCTTTGTGCCACAATATTTTCTGCAATACTAATGGCATTCTCTTCGCTGGGGCTGGTACATAAAACCAGCTGAAACTGCTGTTCCGCTGTGTTATCTTGTTGTGACATAAAAAAGCCCTCCTGCCCCGTTAATACCTTAAAGTAGCAGGATTTTATGTTACCCCAGAGTGTTTAGCAAATACTTCCTGGATTCAATGGTTTGACCTTAATAGCTATTATAGGTTCATTTCAGAGCAGAATGTTTTGAGTGAACAATTATCTTCGGGTTTTATAAAAATATCCTAG
>JBHNNM010000342.1:0-3099 GCA_048563625.1 Gammaproteobacteria bacterium
CAGCCGCCATGGCGCTCCAGAGCTCGTCTCTGTTTGCCTGGGTGCCCAATGTTGAAATGAAGAAAGATCCCAAGCAAATGACGTTCGATATACCTCACTGTTTAATGCCCCTCACCAGACAGATTTTCTACAGGCGTTACGTGTGTGATGTTGCAGGAACTGCGGGGTATCAGGTGGACTGGCTGGATGAGGGCACCAATCCAACCAGGACCATCCATGTAGAAGACAGTAATGACATCAGTATAGTACCCACTGACCTTCCCAGCCAGGACCTTTTCCGGACTAAGATCCAAGTCAACTGTGATACTGTTAAGCTAGTGACAATAACGATCTTCTACAGCACAGGTACAATCCTAGTCCAGGGAAACAGGTGTCCCCGTTGGAGAGACGAGGAGTTTAGTTCCCTCATCAAATGCATTAGGGCCATCTACGCCTTTGTCGACCGGGTGAAGGAGCCGGAGTTGCATGAAACAGTAACAACGAATCTGCGCAACCTCCGCTTGCCGACTGTTTCACCATCGCCGACAGGGGAGCCCGGACTACACGATGTTAGACCTAGGTGCAGCCCGCGTCCACAGTTGCCAAGGACAACCGGGAGTACGAGAAGGAGCTCGCGTCGACTTCAGGCCCTCAGTCCCAAGTCAGCCTCACCTTCAGCAGCTCCAGTCCCGGTTTCCCAGCATATCAAGCCGACCCGCCACCTGGATCATACCCGTGCCACACCTCCTACCACACCCCGCCAGCCCGCCACACCCCGCCAGCCAGCCTACCCAGTCACACCTTCACCACACCACGCCTCCCTAGTCACTGAGCTGGAGACAGCAAAACAACAGATAAAGGCCGAGCTCAAGCTGCATGTGAAGGTGAAGTTTGACCAACTGACTGACACAGTGACGTCACTGACCCAAAAGCTGACGGAGGTCACGAAACAGAACAAAGACATGAAATCTCAAATCGGTGATCTTAGGAAGTACATCAGTGTTATTAAGACCGGCCTAGCCAAGCAACAAACACCTGCCGCAGCAGAAATACAAGAACCATCCGCACCCGAATTTCCTGTCAACAACAACAACACTTCAGCGAACGTAGAAACCTCTAACATGTTCTCAGTGTTAAGTGGGGGAGAAGACGACCAGCTAACACTAGATAACTGCCCCAGCTCATCTCTCGACGCGGCCACTACATACAACACAGATCCCAGCCATGACTCAACCATCGACAATCACGACTCAACGCCTCCCGTCCCCTCCGCTATCACCGCGCCACCACCAAATCACACGGATCGTGACGCCAGGACAACTAGGGACAGTCCCCCCATCCGCTCATCAAGTACCAGGCCGTCACCTCGTCACACCGACCGTGACGCCAGGACGCCAAGGGAACGGATGGCGGAGTGCAGAGTCTCTCCTGGCAAAACACACGTGCTGATTGGGGACTCTGTGTTCGGACAAATCAGACCAGAGCTGATGTACCCTCACAAAGCACAGCAAAAGATTAGCATCTCCGGCCTCACCGTGGACGACCTTCTACACTGGCTGCAAAATGTTCCAAAGTGCAGAGACGTCCAGCTGCTGGTCGTCCACGTCGGGGTGAACACGTGCTGGGTGAACACCGTCACGGAGAGCATGTGGAGGGCACTGCTCAAACTGCTCAAGTCAGTGTTCCCCAATGCCGTCGTCCAGCTCTCCTCTCTAATCCCGCCACAAGGAGAGCACCCCCTGAGGAAGACGGTGGCCGCTTCGAACGCTGCCTTGGTGAAGGCGTGTCACAGTGAGCAAGTTATGCTCGCTGACCACACCGACACCTTCACCACGAACAGCGGCGCCCCCCGGAAAGCGCTCTACCGTGACGCTCTGCACCCAAGCCCCAAAGGCACCGTGCGACTTGCGTGCAATGTCAAGTACATGCATGTGGGCCAACCCCGACCTCCCCTTCGACCCCAAGAACGCCCTTCCCATCCGTCACCCTCTGCTAGTGGCCGAGTGCCGTTGCTGGAGACCCCTTCGTTTCAGCCACGTTTTGACTGCCCGCCAAGCCAGCACCTCAGAGAGGGCGGTGGGAGGAGCCAGCAGTACAGAAATGGGCCAGCTGTTTCAACCACTCGCGGTCCTTTCCCACCACCTCCACTGCTACAACAACGGCCTGCGGACACGGAAAGCTCCATCCCACAACGACGGCTTGGTGACGCCCCACTACACCATCAGCCTCACCGCTACAGCAGAGGAACACCCCAACACCGTGATGTCGGCACCGCTCCGCCACCCTTCAGTGGCTGGTACGGAGCACATCGACACACTCTCCGCAGGTGGGCCGCGCCACCGCCGCAGTCCAGCTATGGAGCTCTCCCGCCACGTGGACGTCAGTGTACATACGGGCCCACAGCCCACCCTTCCTTCAACACACAGCAAGCCAGCATCGTCCTGCACCCCCATCGCACCAGTTACTGGGGGGGTGCAGCGGAGACACTTGTGTAACGCAAGCTTGCAGTGTGTGTCCAGCAGTGTGTTTTAACGGTAGTTTATTTCTGTACACACCTGACTGGTGTGTGCTTGTGGCGTGAATACGTGCGTGAGTGTGCGCGCGTGCGCTCGATCGTGCACGCGAACAACTTATAGTTCCTGATATGAGTGCGTTACTCTTACTCTGTAACCAGTACCAGAGACTGACTGACTCCGTATTACTGCGTCAATCATCACGGCGCTATTGTGTGTTGCACTGCCCCGGTCTGTGACACTGACAGACTTGTATACTCATGGCCTTGAGACAATTATAGTTTATAGTATACGTCCAGGATCCTGGTGGACACGTTGGTGTTTTTCATTTGCTGAATACTTTGTGTTTTGCATCTATTCAGGATCACGAACAGTAGTGCTTGCTCCGTTTGCATTAACTGGTGGGCACGTTAGTATATTCCACTACCTAATTTATACTTCGTGTTAGAAACTGTTCAAGAACCCGAGCGGCTGTGTCTGCTCCCTTTGAATAGTTAACCGGTGGAAACGTTGGGATATTTCATTAGCTGAATAGTTTGTGTCTGCATCTGTCCAAGAACTCGAGCGGCTGTGCCGGCTCCCTTTGGATTGTTAATCGTGTTTCGTG
>JBHNNM010000343.1:0-3094 GCA_048563625.1 Gammaproteobacteria bacterium
CCTGAACGGGATAAGTCTACTGGACTTTATCAGTTTGGTGTAGAACCTAATTATGGAATTTCATCCTGATGGGTAAATCATTGAAACGAAATGATAAAATCCTTAAAGACATACCTATGATAAGCGTTTGAAAATTTTTACCATAAACCTTGATTATTGGCGATAGGAGTGATACGTTCAAGCTATAAATTCACTAACACAATTAAACTTCTTATGCGTTTTACTAAAAAACTATCACAGCTCTTTTCAATTGTACTTTTTACCACCTTAACTACCGGGCTTATGTTAACTGCGTCTGGTGCAGCCATAGCAGATGAGCAGAACATTATTCGTCTGGCTACCACCACCAGCACCCAGAATTCCGGCCTACTGCAAAGCATCCTGCCAGTATTCGAGAAACAGACTGGCTACCGGGTTCATGTTATTGCTATAGGCACTGGTAAGGCACTGCAGATGGGACGTAACGGCGATGTGGATCTGCTTATGGTACATGCCCCGGCTGCTGAGAAAAAATTTGTTAAAGACGCTTACGGCACAAAACGCTTCAGTCTGATGTACAATGATTTTATACTGGTGAGTCCAAAAGATGATCCGGCCGGTGTCAGTCAGGCTCATAGTATTGCTGAAGCCATGTCCCGCATTGCCCGGAACAAACCCTTATTTATTTCCAGAGGTGATGATTCCGGCACTCATAAAAAAGAACGCGCTTTGTGGCAGCCTTTTATTGAACAGGGTCTACAGCTTAACAACAGCCCCTGGTATCGAGAAGCCGGACAGGGTATGGGCAAAGTGCTGCAAATGGCCGATGAACTCAATGCCTATACCTTAACGGACCGGGGTACCTGGCTGTCCTATCAGAACAGACTGCATTTGAAAATTGTGTTTTCCGGCGATCCGCTGTTATTTAATCCCTATAGTATTATTTTAATTAATCCTGAACGCTATCCTGACCTGAACCATAAAGGAGCCCGGGCCTTAACACGCTGGCTGATTTCACCTGAGGGTCAGAAACTGATTGGTGATTACACAGTCAAAGGTACCCGTCTGTTTACACCTTCAGCTAAACCTTCACTAAAACCTGAATAAATCAATGCAGAACATCTTTAAACTGTTCTCTGACAGCAAAAAACTGCTCACGGTTCTGTAATAGCAAATCCACTAATTGCGGATCAAAATGCCGGCCGCGCTGTTCCTTCATATAGTCCAGTACCTGCTGATCCGGCCAGGCTTTTTTATAAATGCGCTCTGAAGACAGGTCATCAAACACATCTGCCACGGCCGTAATCCGGCCAAGGATATCAATATCTTCAGACTTCAGACCCCGCGGGTAAGCCGTACCATCCCATTTTTCATGATGCTCATAAGCCACCGTAGCTGCTGCTCTGAAAAACGGTTTTTGGGAGCCTTTAAGCATTTCATAACCTAAAGTGGTGTGGGTACGCATAATGGCATGCTCTTCATCGGTCAGTACTCCGGCCTTGTTCAATATACTGTCCGGAATAGCAATTTTTCCGATGTCGTGCATAGGCATACTTCTTTAAGCATTTCTGCCGCCTGACTGTCCATACCGTAAGCCAGAGCCAGAATACGGGAATACTCTGCCACCCGCCTGACATGATTGGCAGTTTCTCTGGAACGGCTTTCGCCAATAGCACCCATGCTAAAAACCACATCCCGCTGAATGGCTTTTATTTCCTCATTGAGCGCCTTTATTTCAGCAACCCCTTCTTCTACCCGCTCTTCCAGATGTTCATTTAAATCTTTTAAAGCCTGCTCTGCCGCCTGTCGGGCATCAATCATTTCATTGGCCATTTCTGCCATGGTCTGAAACTCTGAAAACACAATTTTATTTTTATCCAGATGATCATTCTGAGTTTTGGCCTGTTGAAAAAACCCTAAAAAAGCAGTAAATGAATGGGTCAGTGCCTGATAGGTAAACAGAATAGTGAGCATTAATATGCTGACAGTAATAATAAGTATGGTTGAAGTACTTTCCCGGCTCTGTTTCAGATTAAGTTCAAAATACGGCTGCAGTTTTTTCTTAATACGATCCAGGTTATCTTCAATCTGGTCTGCCGTTGCATTTAAAGCATAATACTGCTTAACCCGCTCGGGTTTGGTAATAGTCTCAGCATAGGTGATCAGTCTGGTAAACTATTGGTCATATTGGCGAATTAAGGGTACCAGGCCCTGCAGATCCGGGTTTTTTACTCCAACTTCTCTGGCCAGTTTAATTAAACCATTCAGAGTCCGGTCAAAACTTTACAGATAACTATGGTGTCTATTAAGATATTGCTGATCACGTTCGACAAAATATTTTTTTTCAGCGTGGCGTAGCTGCAAAATATCAATATTAAGGCCGAGGATTTTATTATTGGCCGTATTATAAAGCTCTATATCTGCCAGGGATAAATTCTGGTTGATATACAGGATAACCATGCTGATCAAACTAATGATAACCAGAATTAACAAGCGTATTTTTACAGAATTCATTCTTACCTCAAACCTGAATCTGCTGCAACAGAAGCCGGCTCTATTAATCTACATATTTTTTTAACATCTTCTGTGCCTGTTCTATGGCTTTTTGATGCTTAAGAATGGCCTGTTCCTGCCTGGAAACAAATTCACTGATACACAGTTCATATTTCTTAACATCCCTTTCATAGCGATCACGATAACTGCTGGGAGAAAATATGAGCGGTTGTGTTGGTTCAAAACATAATGGCTCAGGAAGAAACGCATCGGCCAGACTATATACCGGCAAGCTGCATAAAATAATACCCAATCCTCCTGAAAAAATCTTTATTTTTCTCATCCTGACTCCTTTTCTGTCCTAACACTTAACACTTAACACTTAATTAAAAGTATAGTCCATTCATAGGTATGATCTTTAGGAATTGAAATGAAGCCCATTTGATGATCAAATAGTTGTTATTTAGGCAATTATTCATCAACAAAAAGGCTTCAAATGAAAAGTACCACATTATCAAAAAAACTAAAAGTCGTATTGAGTGAAAAGCAACTTAATAAACTGGGCAAAAACATTGGTTTTTCCCAACGATTAAGACAGATAGCCCCTTTTCAGCTTGTAGTG
>JBHNNM010000344.1:0-3091 GCA_048563625.1 Gammaproteobacteria bacterium
ACATTAACGGGCTCTACTGCGCTTTGTATCTGTTCATTAAGCTGAGTCTGAACAGATTCATTATTAATAACACCCTGCGCCATTTCAGTCTGACGTTCATTAAGTAATTGATCAAGATGCGTATTAATGGTTTCCAGGATCAACTGGTCAAAATCAATGCTTTCAATCTGGGACCGAAAACCATCTAAATCCTGCTGCAGATTATCCAGCTGTGCGCTAATCTCAGCGGTTTTAGAGTCTGTATAGTGATGGGATTCTTTTATGGACGATTTAACTGAAAAAATAATCTTGTTTTCCAGCTGTCCGGACAGTGCGGAAAAATTTTCAGAAAGCTGGTTAAAATCTGACCTGATCGGGTTGAGCTGACTGTTCAGCACATTCTCCACCGCGTTCAGGGTCTGCTTGACAATCATGTCCTTGTCAATTGCCTGTTCTGGTGTACTGGCCAATAATGTTTCTTCAGCTTTAGAAATTGTGCTATCGGCGGCTGTGTCTGTTTCAGACGTACTTTCTTCTGTCGAGGTAATTCGGCTCATTTGGGCATCAAACATGTCAAGATCGGCCAGTATATCTTTCTGTGGACCGGATGAAGATGACTTGACCATATAGGAAAAAGCGCCTGCATCCATTGCTTTATGCTTATCTTCATCACTTTCTTTACCGGTACACATAATAACAGGAATAGCAGCCGTATCTGGATTAGAACTGATAAGACGGGTGGTTTCAAAACCATCAATTCCCGGCATCATGCAATCCATAAAGATAACATCAGGATGATGGCTTTTTAAAAATTCCAGAGATTCTTCACCGTTTTCTACCATATCCACCTTAATATCCAGGCTTTCCAGATGTTTTTTTAAGGTTATTCGAGGCATTTTTGAGTCATCAACAATTAAGGCTGATGTAATATTCATAAAAATTCCTTGGTTAAGTATCCAACTGGTATACGGCTTAAAACAGCTATCCCTGAAGATAACTGGATGGCAATTATTGCACTATATTAAAATTTGCTCAAGTACTCCGAATGGGGCTCCTGTTCTTCAGACTGGGCAGGCAGAAATGTTTCCAGGACATTAAAGCGGTCATAATACAGATACACAGCATGCTGATAAGTATCACTTGGTATCTCAGTATCAAAATTGATGTGTTTTTCCAGAACCATACGTGCACCGGATTCTGCAGACACTGGCTGATAAACTTCAGTAGAATCCGTGTCCCAGGAGTTAAAATTGAAGTCTGTAAGCGATAGCAATAAATAGCCTGCCAGGAGGAACAGTAAAATAGACAAAAGTATCATTAAACGACGCTGAGAATTGATTTCAACCAGGTACAGACCATCAGCCATAGAACTAACCAGCTGATAGCGGTGATTATCAATATTTATTTGCAGCGTCTGAGCCATTTATTTTCCGTTAAAGAAAAGTCAGTATCTCCTGATAGTGTAGTATATAAAACAGGGCTTCATTGTGAATTACATCAATAGAATAATGATTGGATGGTCAGAAATTGAGGTTTATGGGTGAATAGCCCAGAACTGTAGAATACCCCTTGAGGTTTCACTGACCAGAGTGTGCTCGTCAGCAAATGCCAGGGTGGTTACATTAGCCAGCGAGGCCTGCCAGAAATAACGTCGGGCCGGTTTCCAGCTTTGCAGTTTGGCTCCGCTTTTTACATCCCAGAGTATGATTTTTCCCGGGTATAACCGGTTGCAATATGCTGGCTGTCTGCAGAAAAAGCGGCTGAGGCAATCGTGGCCCGTATTTTATTGAGCCGGCGCAGTTGTTTGCCAGTTTCTGTGTCCCAGATGTAAACGCCTTCTGAGGCGGCATTGGTCATAGCATAACGGCCATCGGGAGATAACTGAACTTTGGATACTTTAGAAACATGGGGCCAGGTAAATTTCAGCTCCCCGGTTTTTAAATCCCATAACCTGTCTTTAGTGTCATCCGACCCGGATAAGGCATAACGGCCGTACGCTGACAAAGCAATCGTGCTGATAATATCATCATGATAAAAACCGTATTTGATACCGCCTGTACGCAGATGAAAATAAACTATCCGGTACAGGGGGTATTCGCCGCTTTTATCCCGGCTGGACACCAGGGCAAACTCACCATCGCTGGAGAGTTTAATATCGCGGATATCATCCAGGGAGCAGAAATAAAGAATTTTTCGGGCCTGAATATCGTATAAGGCCATGGTTTTCTGTTCTGCAGTCACCACATACCGGTTATCCTGGGAAAAGTCAGCGGCTATTACCCCAGCATCTGATGAATCATTATGCTGCCATTGATCAATCAGCTTATTATCATCCGTAGTGCGCAGTTCAACATAACCCTGGGAATGGGCAATTAATACGTATTTGGCATCATGAGACAGAGTGATACTAAGAGCATTTTCAGTATGTTCCCAGGTTTTACTAGCCTTGTCCGGCATACAGCCGCTGTTTACTATAACCGCTAATAGCAGCAATAAAAGCATAGGTAAGCGGGATAGATACTGTGTGTTAATTTTTGTGCTCATAAGTTGTGTCCAGCAGTTTCCATAATCAGGATTGGGAAGCCAGCAGGAAGTCACGGTATTTTTCATCACCATCCTGAAACACTTCCTCCCCTTCAGTATCCCAGGCCTGTTTTAACTCATTTAGTGCGGCCGCTTTATCCCCGGTTTCGAAATAACAGATACCAAGATACAGGTGCACCAGGGGATTATTGACTGCGCCGGCACAAAGGATAGCCTCTAGCAGTTTTTCTTTAGCCTGTTCATATTCGCCCAGAGCAAGCAGACATTCAGCCTGCCCCATTTTAATCCATAAACCGGCATCCCAGAGCTGTCTGGGTTCGGGCAGAGTATTCCAGGCTTTCTGATATTCCTTAACAGCCTTGGTATAGTTCCCGGAATCAATCAACTTTTCAGCCGCCTGGTTAAAGGCTGTTATTTTAGTAAAGAATTTTTGTTCAAGAATGGGCATCAGCGGTTTTCCAGAGAAAGATCATATTGTTTACGATAAACATCGATGAGATCCAGCATTTCTGCAAAACCAATTATTTCTTTATATTCCTGGGTTAAAATATGAGCCGAGGCCTTATTC
>JBHNNM010000345.1:0-3066 GCA_048563625.1 Gammaproteobacteria bacterium
CATGTTCCCCATACACATGGGGATGAACCTCTAATTAAAAATATTCAACAAACGCAAAAATCACCACCCCCAGGCCGGCAAATATCCACTTGATATTTGCCGGTACCGGTTTGGGCGATTGTGTCTGAGATGATGATTTGTGCTCAGACTGAAAATCAATGATCTCGATTTCTTCCTCTGAAAGATCCAGTTTTTCCTCTGACATATCTATATCCTTATTGTTGAGAAACGAGTGAACGGTATTTTGGTATAACCTCGAATGAGATGTAGCGATGAACCGGATCGGTAACCAGCACATATGCCGAACCGACTAATGTGCTCAACACCTTTTTAACCGTCATTGGCCCCAGTGTTCTGTGTACCTTTGGCAACGGTAGCTGCATTAAAACCGATAAAGTCGGATCACTGGCCCATTGTGGTGCCAGACGATAACCACTGCGCTTAAGGGTATAAGAAATAGCCTGACCCACATTACGCACCTGACGAGGGTATTTAAGGGTAACGATGGTTTGTAATGGGGCTTCCTGCCCGAGTGTAGGTTCAGGCTCAACAGCTGAATAACGATCCGTCTGTATCAAACTGTCTGTTTTCTCAATGGCCAACAAAAGTGATCCAGTTTTGGCCAATAAAAGTAATCCACCTGGAACCAACTTTTTAGTGATTTAGTTTATTTTTTAACCTGTAACTCTCACCTCCCATCATAAATAAATGTGAATGATGGATCAGCCGGTCAATAACCGGAACTGCCACATTCTCATCGATAAAGAAATCATTCCAGCTGGTAAAATCTTTATTCGTGGTAATAATCACTGAACGATACTCATACAGCGTGTTGATAAACTGAAACAGGTTGAACATACCTTGTTTATTCAGAGGCAAATAACCCGGTTCATCAATGATGATCAGTTCAAATTTACACAAAGCTGTAATTTTCTTTTTCAGCTCCCCTTTAATTTCTGCTATCTCTAACAGTTCAATAAGCTCTAATGCACTGGTGAACCAGACTTTATAACCGGCATCAATGGCCTTATTAGCAATACTGATCCCCAGATGCGTTTTCCCCACCCCGGAGGGCCAATAAAGACAATGTTTTCCCGCTCATCAATAAATCTGAAATCCAGTAAGGGCTGTATTTGCTTTTTTGTAATGGTTGTCTGAAAACGAAAGTCAAATTCATCCAGACGCTTTAAAGCAGGGAAACAGCCCTTCTTACGGTTAAGCTGAATACGCCGTTTGTCACGACTGTCCAGCTCTGTTTCAACCAGCAGGCTGGCAAACTGGAGGTAGCTGAGTTCATTGTCTTTTGCCTGCCTGATAAGGCTCTCCGGATGCTCTGCCATGGCATTAAATCTCAGTGATTTAAACTGCTAACTTAATTGTATTAAACGGCTCATTGAACGATACCTCCCTGACTTTGGCAGGCTAATTGGCTATAGGGGGTAAGCACATCAGAAACCGGGAGATTTTCGACTTCTGATGTTGATATAGCCGTATTAAAGCGCTCAGGCTGATGTTGCCATGCCAGCAGATAATCCCGTATGCTGGTTGCAGATAATGAATTTAATTGACACAGTCGCTCAATCAGGCTGTCCTGGCCCTCCTGAGGTAAATGTTGCTGAAACAGTTTGAGTGAGGCTCTGAGTTGATCACGATAGATACGAGGGTGGTTCTGTCTGAGCAAAGCACAAATGCTCTGTGCCTGATGCTGGCCAATTAAATGACCGGGCTGTTGTTCATAAACCGTGAGTTGCTGTTTATTATCTCTGTAATGGTTATTATTTTTTATGATCTGACCTTTTTCACAAGCCAGTGTATGACGGGCAATTTCCTGATGGTCATCCAGACGGTAAATAATCAACTGACCATCCAGTTCATCAACCATTACTGTGGCACTTTGCCACTGCTGAGGTACAGAATATTTACTGGCCCGATAAGAGATTAAAGAGGTTTTGTCCACTTTACGGGTCATCTTATCTTTACTGTCCAAAAGCAACTCATCAATACGCTGGTGAAGATAAGGCTTCAGACAGGCTTTTTCCTGCTGTTCAAATAACTCTCGCGGCTTCTGACCGGTGGTACCATGTATCCGGCAGTTTGCGGTACTTTCCAGCCAGTTCTGCAGAGACTCCTGAAGATGCTGATAGCTGTCAAAAGCTTCCCCTGCAAAGAAATTACCTTTAACGTATTTGACTCCTGATTCCACTTTACCTTTGCTTTCAGGATCATAGCCTTTACAACCATGAATGCGAAATTCAGCAGTGGCTGCATATTGACTAAACACCGTATTGAGTGTCAGTTCACGAAATTCCTCATTGATAATAACGACTTTCGCTTGATCATAAACACATTCCCGGGGTACACCACCAAAATAACGAAAACACTCATCATGCATCTGGATCATCTTCAGAGTGTTGATGGGTTTCAGGCTGGCAGAGACATACATCAGCCGTGAATAAGATAAAACGAATACAACAAAGTAAACAACCCGCTCAATGCCTTCTATCAGGAGATTACGTAATTCCCCACCATCAACCTGACATTGCTCACCGGGGATCATATCCAGCACGGGTTCATAATAGCGTTTCTGGCTCAGGCAATGGGTGGCTTTAAGGTTTTCAACACATCGTCTTACGCTGCGGGTTGATGTTTTTAGTGCTGGCTGGTGTTTTGTCAGCTTCTGATAAATCTTCCGGGCACTTAAATCAGGCCAGGTCTCTAACAGGTGGAGAATGTAGTCTTTATAGGGATCCAGTTGTTTCTCACGACTGCGATCAGCAAAGCAGGCTGTGAGTTCGTCTTCTGTCATAGACAGATACTTATTGACAGTACGGCGTGACAGATTGAGTTGTACAGCGATCTGACGACGACTTAAGCCATTTCCATTGTCAAAGAGGTTTTTTATTTTATGTATCATATTCCAGTCCTTCATTGCACTCCCGAACCTTATTTTGGCTCTTCTCCGCTCTGATGAGTGAAGAAAGATGCTAATACTCACAAAACCTGTTGAAATATAAAGCTTCTGACAGTTTTATAAGCAATAGGTAATATGAGTATCAACATCTCACC
>JBHNNM010000346.1:0-3061 GCA_048563625.1 Gammaproteobacteria bacterium
TTATACAAGTAATATTCAGCGCTAAACAAAAATTCAACAAACAAGCAAAAGCAGCTATAACAAATAAAAATTTGAGTAATTCACGAAAGATGCGGGGAAAACCAACAATAATATATATATATAAAAATGTGTAAAACAACTCTTATATATATATATCGTACTACAGGCAGAAGATATATATATAACGGCGGCAGAGAAAGTCACAAAAATCACTAGAAGATACAGCGGAAGTTCGTTGGATAATCCTGTACCCGACACTTTCCCGAGACAAAACTCCTGACAATAGCAACTCAACCTGTCTTCACGGCCGTGTTACAACAACGGCAGTTAAGGAAGGATGCTCAAACCAAAATAACAACAAACAGCAACGTTAAGCAGACTGATAAATTGGGACCAAAAGCTGCGCAATCATTTGTAATATTGCCGCAGGGTTATCGGAAGACGGGGATTCCCGACGAGAGGATGTTTGGAGGTGACACGCTCCCTGATCACGAGGTGAGGAAGCCTGAGGCGGACAGCGTAATGTTTCATGGCGGAGTTGTTCGACTGGCGAACCATTGTTTCCCGTCGGATGGTGTTTGGAGTGGGACGTTTGACTGAGAACAGGCTGGTAAACGATCGGTTTGGCACGACTTTTTACTGCTTCGGAGTAGAGCTGCCGTTGTTCCTGCGGAGTGTTTTTGTTGGAATGACTGGTGTCATGGGACACGACTTTGGTATTGAGGTGGCGAGGAGAGTGGCGAGGCACATCTTGTTCATTGAGCCTCGCTGTTGTCTTTCCTGCAAACCTGAAGTTCCAGGCCAGGCTGATTACTCCTCTGTGACTCGGATGTTTCTGGTCTTTATAGAGTGCTTGTCGTGGGGCGCCGGTTTGTGTCTGGAATGTTACGGTGTTGTCGATGTACTGAACACCTGTACGAACGCACACTGACAGCAGTGCGTTGTTTGACTGGGAGATGTTCAGCCTGAATGAGCGACTGGCCCTGCAGGACGGAAGGATGCTGGACGCTCGCAGGGAGGCCCGGGGGTATGCCCGCCGAAACAAACTCACCAAATCAAACCAGGACTTCTCGGAGACAGGTCCATGGTGCACTGAGTTCACTCCCACGTGGAAGATTACTTCTTGCATCTGTACCTTGGGGGGTTGTTTGCGTAGCCAGGCGGCTAAGTCTTCGCAAGTCATGCCCGGAACATAAAGTTTGTGCATCGTTGCACTCGTGGGTGTAATCTTTCTAATGTCTATGTCTTTCAGCACACTGTCACCGACCAGTAACATCGACACTCGAGGGTCATCAAGGGAGCTTCGGAAGAGTTGTTCTCGGGGGGCCAGGCGGCGGTCAGTTACATCTTGTCCTTTTGTGCTCGGTTTGCCCTTCCCACTTTCATTGAGGTCTGGACTAGCACGAGTCTGCTGTACATCCGGAGAAGGGGTGGGTGTCGTCTGGTCTGTGTCAACGGCGGCGAGTGACGCAAGTGGACCAAAGGAGTTACTCGTTGAAACCGCCACACACTCGTGGCCAGAAGCAGGCGGGGGTGGAGGGGTGCCGGCACGGGGGTGGGAGGAGAGGGTAGTGCCCACACTACCTTGTTGATCTGATAACAGAGTGGCATTGAGACTGGAGAGGGGATCAGACCCAGCCAGCTGGTCGGAAGAGAGGGGTGAAGGGGAAGGGTGCATGGCAGTTGGACTGGGTGAAGGGAGCGGACGGAATTCGGGGAGGGGGGTAGCAGGGTGTTGGAGGGGAGGGGAGGGGGGTTGATGATGTTGTGCCAAATCGGAGAGAGGGGCAGAGGAGGAAGTTGAAATTCCTTCAAGAGTTGTGACCCTAACCTGAAGGGCACTGTTTTCTGTCTCAAGAAAAGCCAACCGACTAAGGACGGCAGCGAACGAGGCAGCGTGAGCCCTCTCGATGTTCACATCAAGAATCGCCAGCGTTTGTTGCGTTGTGTGTTGACCACACATGCTGCACTGACTGACAACTGGCATGCGACAACTGACACAAATGGGCGCCTCAGAGGTGTTGATGGCTGCCGCTGCCGTCGAGGCACAAGCTGTCGCTGCCCCAGTCCGGTCCGCCAGATCAGTGGAGGTGTCGGAGGACGCTGTCGAGGCATTGGTCTGGTCCGCCAGGTCTGGTCTGGTGTCGGAGGGCGCGGTCGAGGCACTGGTCTGGTCCTCCAGGTCTGGTCCGGTGTCGGAGGGCGCGGTCGGGGTCGTGGTACTGGTGGTGTCGGAGGACGCTGTCGAGGCACTGGTCTGGTCCGCCAGACCAGTGGTGGAGGTCGAGGTGCTGGTCTGGTCCGCCAGACCAGTGGTGGCGGTCGAGGTACTGGTCTGGTCCGTCAGACCAGTGGTGGAGGTCGAGGTACTGGTCTGGTCCGCCAGACCAGTGGTGGCGGTCGAGGTACTGGTCTGGTCCGCCAGACCAGGGATGGAGGTCGAGGTACTGGTCTGGTCCGCCAGACCAGTGATGGAGGTCGAGGTACTGGTCTGGTCCGTCAGACCAGTGGTGGAGGTCGAGGTACTGGTCTGGTCCGCCAGACCAGTGGTCGAGGTCGAGGTACTGGTCTGGTCCGTCAGACCAGTGGTGGTGTCGGAGGACGCTGTTGAGGTACTGGTCTGGTCCGCCAGACCAATGGTGGAGGTCGAGGTACTGGTCTGGTCCGCCAGACCAGTGGTGGAAGTGGAGGTCGAGGTACTGGTCTGGCCCGTCAGACCAGTGGTGGTGTCGGAGGGCGCGGTCGAGGTAATGGTCTCCAGACCCGTGGTGGCGTCGGACGGCGCTGTCGATGCACTGGTCTGGTCAGCCACACCAGTGGCGGTGTCGGACGACGTTGCCGAGGTGGTCGTTGCCATGGTGTGGGTAGTCGCTGCTGCAACCAAGGTGTGGGTGGCGGCCGCCGAAGTGAAGGTGGCGGTGGTTGCAGTCGAGGTGTTGACGAGGGCTGGCAGAGGGCTGGAGGTGGCAGCAGCCGCAGTCTGCACCGGCAGAAGTACTGGCGACCCATGAGCAGGCAGTGACTGCCGGTAAGCCTCCTCCCCGGAGAGGATTACCGACTT
>JBHNNM010000347.1:0-3027 GCA_048563625.1 Gammaproteobacteria bacterium
AATTAAAAAGGCGAAAATGTAGGCTTTGCAGATCTTGACTAACTAGTGTCGTCTAACTTTACGGGAATTAATCTTGCAACAGTCGACAACCTCCTGGTCACTGGTGCATTAAAGCAACCTTTTGGTCTTTACAGCAGGAATCACACACCATTACAAACATCCGCTTGTGGTGGACTGGCAAAGAGACAAGCTATACGAACACGGAACAGAGTTCAAAGTCATTCCAGCCGAGTTACACTTGCAGACTCAAGAGGAAAGTGCATGCGCACCATGATTTTGCAAATTTCTTGTCTCGCATACTCACTGACAAATATGCCACAAAATTATTAAATTAACGTATTATGCTGTTTGCTAACCTACCCAAGAGCAAGACGAACACTGCCTGTTGCGGCTACATTGTAGAGATAATGCGTCAAAACACACGTCTTGTTGTGTAACACTGCAAAATCGAAGACAACTCTGTGTGCAACAACAAAGATAACACAACTCGTGAACAAATCTCGTTATAGCCGTTTCCCTTTATTGGTCAACATAAACGAAAGTAGACATTATTTTGACAGCACGTTTGTTTTATTAAGTTTGTATGTTTTATTACACCATTGGAAAAAGTTGTCGGGGAAAACGACCTGCCACGGATATGTTCGGCCAAGATGAATGATTTTTGTCATTCAAAGCATTTTTGTCCTTTTGCAACAACAACAAAAAGAAGAATTCAACATGGCGGTAGTGCATCATAAACGCCCTTTGTTGTTATTTTGTTATTATTACAGTTGTCTGCACATATCATGAGCAATGAGCTAATTGTATGTTGCACCTGCAGAGAGAGAGAGAATGTGAGTGTGTGTGTGTCAGTGTGTGAGTGTGTGTGTGAGTGTGTGTGTGTGTGTGTGTGTGAGTGTGAGGCCGAATAACTGCATGAATAAGTTTAGTCGATTGATGTTGCTGGTTTTGTGTAGCCGGCCGTTTCAAGTCAGTCAGTTCACAGTTTAAGGATGCGCGTGTCAGGTTTTACAAGCTGCAGTTGTTGTTTTTGTATTCTTTTTCTTTTTTCTTTTTCTTTCTCACTCCTGCAACGTTACAGAGCGAGAGAGACTGACAGAGACTGACCGTGAGAGAGCGAGAGAGACTGTGAGAGACCAACAAAGAGAGAGAGAGAAAGACTGAGAGACAGAGCGAGAGAGACTGACTGAGAGGGACCAACGCAAAGACAGACTGAGAGACAGAGTATTTTTACTGTTGTTGTTGTTGTTATTTTTTCAGTATAGTATTATTATTATTATTATTGGATAAAAACAGTGTTTTACTGAAAAATAAAGAGTAAAAGCATATGACTGACAGATAAATTTAATTAATAATTAAGCTCCTGTTTAAGAGGTGAAGTACTGTAAGGAGCCGGGTGACTCCAAGAGCAGCGGACTAAGTAATGTGACCAAGTCAAACACTAAATCATTTCAGTCACATTACAGTTTGTGATATTTTGCCGGTCGGCACTGTACTGTCACAGTGTGTGTGTGTGTGTGTGTGTGTGTGTGTGTGTGTGTGTGTGTGTGTGCGAGCGTGCGTGCGAGCGTGCGTGCTGGCGTGCGTGCCGGAGTGCGTGCCGGCGTGCGTGCGTGCGTGCGTGCGTGTGTGTGTGTGTGTGTGTCCGCCCGCGCATGGTATAAAAACTGCTCACTAAATTTGACAAAAGAAAATTGAATTCGTTTCGCGGGCGCGCTCGCGCCGGCGCGCCTGTGTCTGTATCCGGCCGCGCGCGCACAAAATAAAATCTGTTCATTCAGTAACATTTCAAGTGACAGTGAAAACTGTGTGTGTGTTCGCGCGCGCATGGCCCGTGTGAAAACTGCTCACTAACATTTAGTGACAGTTCCGACGCTGCGGCTGAACAAACTTCCCAGGTATGCCTATGGTTAGAACAGTTCACTGACATTTGTAGGATGGTAAACCCAAGGAGAACATTTTACTCATTTGTGAAGCTCTCAAGCCCAGGGCAGGATGCAGGTATACTTATTTCTTGGAACAGAAGTTTCCCTTGGTCACACACACACACATACACACACACACACACACACACACACACACACACACACACACACACACACACACACACACACACACACACACACACACACACACACACAAGCACACGCAGTTGCATGTATCCTTTTATCCTTTTTCGGCGTCTTCCCTTCTTCTCTTTGTTCTGATGAGTACGTACGTCGCGTCAGTACATTTCCGTTTACGATTTATAATCCCTCAGGTGTCGTCACGTTGGACAGTCAGGGTCTGCAGTCTGGAGGACAAGATTAAGAGGGGTCACGTTTGACAGTCGCGGTCTGTAGTCTGAGGACAAGAGGGGTCACGTTTGACAGTCGCGGTCTGTAGTCTGAGGACAAGAGGGGTCATGTTTGACAGTCGCCGTCTGCAGTCTGAGGACAAGAGGCTGGGGTCACGTTTGACAGTCGCCGTCTGTAGTCTGAGGACAAGAGGGATCACGTTTGGCAGTCACGGTCTGCAGTCTAGAGGACAAGGTTAAGAGGGGTCCGTTTGACAGTCAGGGTCTGTAATCTGAGGAGAAGAGGGGTCACGTTTGACAGTCAGGGTCTCCAGTCTGGAGGACAAGAGGAGTCACGTTTGACAGTCACGGTCTGTAGTCTGAGGACAAGAGGGGTCACGTTTGACAGTAAGGCCGGCTCAGGGTCATCCGTCTCAGGGCTATCCGTCACGGCGACATCCGTCTCAGGGCCATCCGTCTCGGGGTCATCCGTCTCAGGGTCATCCGTCTCGGGGACATCCGTCTCGGGGACATCCGTCTTCGAGACTGCGAAGGCCAAAACGAATGGAACAGTCACATATCCCCAAAATGGAAAGGCATTAAGACAGAGGGCCCATCCGTCTCGTCTCGGTTTAAAAAAATATATACCCGCGCTCGCGCTCGCGCACACACAAACACACACACACACACACACACACACACACACACACACACACACACACACACACACACACACACACACACAATATAGG
>JBHNNM010000348.1:0-3021 GCA_048563625.1 Gammaproteobacteria bacterium
CACTTATAAAACACATTCAAAGGATGTTAAAATTAGCCAATCAAATCTTCAAGGTTTTATTTTACCATAACTAATTGTATTTTATGGTAATAAATATTACCGGCCAAGCACTAATTACGGTAATTGCGGTAGTCGCTGATGCGTTCCAGTTCCCGGGCAGCTTTCTGTTCATCATCATCGAGCAGCATGGCCATCAGCTTGTCACGGACAGCCTGAGCGTTTTCTGACAGTTCGGCATTAAACAGCGTGGTTCCATCACCCAGGTATAAGCAAAGCGGAAACGTTCCTGATCGGTACCGAAACGATGATGTTCCAGCTCTCTATTTAAATCATCCAGGATACGTTTGCCGTCATTTATCGCCTGATATATGGAATGACATAAATTGGTGGCAAAGGCAGTATTAAAATCTTCTTTTAAGGCAGTCAGTTTTTCCTGTTTTTCAGCCAGGACATTATTTTTCAGGCGGTTTTTAATATTATCCACCTGATCGGCAAGATGCTGTATCTGTTTAAAATATTCCAGGCTGTTGCGCTCAAAAGCATGATGACTGGATTCAATGGCATCGTAGCTCTTGCATAGTTGATTATGCTCCATAATACTGGTTTCAATTTCCAGAATCTGTTCTGCCAGCTGCGTCTGCAGATTGTCCAGTTCGTCGCTGAAATCCAGCTCACTGCCGGCCTGCTGTGCCCGTTTATCTGCCTTTTCCAGTGCCTGATCCGGTTTAAAGGTGGTATCAATACGGGCAATCTGTTCCACAGCCTGTTCTTTTTCTTCCAGTGCGCTCTGCAGTTTATCCTGCTCCTTATCCAGATTTTTAACCAGTTCGGTGATTTTTTTCTGTTCAACTTTTAAGCCGCCCAGTTCCTGATCCAGAACTTCCTTCTGTTTTTCCAGGGTCTCATATTCCAGCTGACGCTGTGCTAATTCCTGCTCCACAGATTCATAATCGCTTAAATCCAGTTCTGCCTGTTTGGCAACCAGAGCCCGTTGTCTGGCGCCCTGACCAAACACCAGTTCAGAATCAGGCAGATCGCAGCGCCACATACTATAACTGCCGGAGGCCAGCCCATCGTCCGTGATCCCCCTGGGAGTCATACGCAAAGCCTGAGCATCGGGCACCCGCACAACATTGCCGTAGGAAGCCTTAATATAATATTCGGCAATTTTGTGTTCAAAGCGAAGAATTTCCACCACCGAATCTTTTTTAACCGACAGGCGCTGCATATCCGCCCGTGCCCGGCTGCCCTGAATGACTCTGGCGCGGTTTCGATTGCCTCCGGGCAGACTGCGTACAGCCTGTATGGCTTCTGCTTCATAATCCTCTGCCACCAGAATAGAAAAGCGTGCGCCGCCCAGGTAACCTTCTATGGCCATCTGCCACTGCGGTTCAGTGACTTCTATATAATCGCACAATACTCTGGGATCGGCCTCAGGGCACTGCTGGCGAATAATTTTCAGTGCGCTCTGAACATAAGGCGGATAGGTTATTCTGTGCTTATGCAGGGCATCAATTTCCTGCTGTTTGCTCTGTATTTTCTGCTGGTACTGCTGTAACTGAGCATCCTGCTGATGGATCAGTTTCTGCAGCTGATCCCGTAAGCTGCCGCCGACGGCCAGGTCATTACTGTGCAGCAGGGTAAACAGTTTATTATGTTCCTGTTCAGCTTCCAGAGCATTGTCCAGATGCTGCTCCAGAGGTGACATATCAATCCAGTCGTTACCCATAAGACTGTGCATGTCAATCTCTGATTTTTCTTTCAGATCCACAACAGCCCGAAGCTGCTTAAGCAGTTCCTTATTATCAAAAGCCGGGATATCAATACCGATACTGGATGCTTTGAGTTTGTCATAAAGCGCTTTGCAGTTATCCGTATTGGTCTGTAGTTTAAACTGCTGTTCCAGCAGTGGTCGGCTCTGAGCGGTAATATTCTGATTATACTGCTCTATGCTGGCGGTCAGCTCATCCTTGTCCTTCAGAGCCTTAATACCCTGCCGGCTGGCCTCCAGACGGACAATATCCTGATATGCCTGTTTATAGCGGTCTTTAGTGACCAGAATTTTCTGCTCATGCTCAGTAATATTATGACTAATGGCCTGCTGCTGTTTTTTTGCCTGCAGATAATGATTCTGATTAACCAGTGTCTGACGTCTGGCTTCTGTATATTGAGTCACGACCCAGTTAACCCACTGACTGATATACTGCTGGCAGACGGCACCGGTTTTATCCAGGGTTTCTATAGAGCGAATAATGGCACTGGCATCTTCTTCCATACCATGAATGGTTTTCATGGCTTCGGAGATATCCCGAATGGCATCACCCATATCCTTGCGTTCCAGAATTTCATGGGCCACAAAATCATTAATGCTTTTTACCGGCTTATAGGCCATAAAGGAGGAAAAGGTTTTTGCCGCATGCATGGCCTCACGATCAGAGACCGCATCCTTCTTGCCCTTTAAGGCTGCATACAGACGCCTTAAATAGGGTCGTTTTTTGCTGTACTGCTCTACCACCCTGGCACCATATTGCTGTTTAAGGCGATTAAAAATATCGGTTATGGGTACAATATGCTGCTGATCAATAAAATCATTCTGCGACAGGGTTTCACCCTGAAGAATAAAAAAACTCAGTTCATCCAGACGCGCCTGTTTCATAACACCAGACTGATCCAGATGGGCCCGCATACCCATTACCGCCGTAAATGGCTCAGCACTTTCACCTTCGGTCGGATGAAAAACGGCCACCAGATAGCCGTCGGTCGCTTTAGGACGGGCATAGCTGCCGTCATCACAACCCAACACATAGGCGGCCAGAGTGCCTACCTGTTTGCCGCGACGCCCGCGCTGGGTGGTTTCATCCAAACCGGGATTGTAGTTATACAGGTTTTCATGGGCAGCGGTCATAATGGTTTGTATGCCGTCTGCTGCCGTCGTCTTACCGGATCCGTTACCGCCGGAGAATAAGTTGACCGGTCCGAATTCAAATTCCAGTAAGGGGATATTACCCCAGTTAATAAATA
>JBHNNM010000349.1:0-3011 GCA_048563625.1 Gammaproteobacteria bacterium
TCTATCCCCTCGCACTTGTTTCCGGAACATGATGTTATTATTACACCAGGTGTAAGACTGACCGAGGCTGTCACAGCAAGATTGTCTGGTGGTCTCGCCTTGCTTGTGAAGAAGCAATGGAGTAGCTTTGTGGAACGAGTACACGTTGAGTACGATAATATGATAGTTTTGAAAGTGTCAAAAGATTTACTGGGCACAGAAAAACCTGTCGTGCTGCTCGGGGTATATTTACCACCTAGTTCATCCAGTTACTATCACGAAACTGATATTCAAAATGGAGTTGCTATGATTGAACAGTGCATTTTGGACGTGATTGAAAGTCTTGGTGATCTTCCTCTCATTCTGTTCGGAGACTTTAACGCCAGAACCGGAAATGAGAACTCTGATGCTGCGGACACTGTCGACTGTGGTTTTGATATTTTTGGAAATAGTGAAGACGCACACAGTTCTCCACATCGAGTGTCAAAAGATACTGTTGTGAATGATTTTGGTAGATACTTATTGAATGTTTGTACTGAGTTTGACTTGACAATTTTGAACGGGTCAGTAGATGGTAGCAATATTGGAAACTACACTTACATTTCTCCAACGGGCTGCAGTGTGGTTGACTATTTTGTTGCCTCGAAGACTCTGTTGTCTTTGTCCCTACGCTTGAATGTTGGTCAGAGAATCGAATCAAAGCATATGCCTGTGGAACTTTTGATTGAATCCAACAACACTGAAGTGAAACGGTCAGATAACAGAACAAAACTATTCAAAATTGAAAAGTTCCAATGGGATGAAGAAAAACGTTCTACATTTATGGAGCAGATAGCATCACCTTATGTCCTTAACCTTATCCGGGAAGCAACAGATTTAATTGATGTTGATATAAATGAGTCATTACTGAAGTTTCTAGAAGGTTTGCAAAAAGCCGGATCGTGCATGAAAAAGACCATCACTATTGGTAAAGGGAAAGCACAGGCATGGTTTGATGCTGAATGCAGGGTAACTAGGAAAGATTTGCGCCACCATTTAAGAAAATATCATAAAGGCAATACCGATTTCGAAAGACTACAGTACAACCAGAAGAGAAGAGAATACAAAAAACTGTTACGGGTGAAAAAGGCGGCGTACCGTAAAAAAGTACTGGACTCTTTACACTGCGCGAGTACAAACTCAGCAGAATTTTGGGGCAAACTTAAGTCGTATATTGGGAAAAAGTCGGAAACTACTGCAATCACAAAAGAAGAGTGGTTCGATCATTTTTCCAAAGTATTTGACCCAAAATTAACAACCAACAGTGCAAGTGTTACATTCTGTGAGGGTGATACTGGTGAGGATTGTGAGTCGATCACTGTAGAAGAAGAGTTTGATGTTTTGGGGGACGTATATTTTGAGTCATTGGAAGGTGACATCACTGAAGCTGAAGTTTATACAGCAGTGAGAGCATTAAAGAATGGAAAAGCAGCTGGACCAGACGGTATTATTGGGGAATTTTTCAAACATTCTGCCACTTTTGTTGTGCCATTTTTAGTAAAACTCTTTAATAGATTATTTACAACAGGTTCATACCCGCAAGCTTGGTCAGAAGCAATTATTCACCCGCTGCTGAAAAAAGGCGACGCTAACAACCCCGATAATTACAGGGGCATATCTCTGCTGAATATTTGTAGCAAACTCTATAGCCACATTCTTAACAACAGATTGAACAAATGGATTGAAGAGAACGAGATACTGGATGAATGCCAAGCAGGTTTTCGCAAAAACTACAGTACTATTGATCATTTATTCACTATAGTTGCAACTATTCAAAAACAGCTATCCTATCATAGAAAACTCTTTGTTGCTTTTGTTGACTTCAGAAAGGCGTTTGACTCTGTTGTAAGAAAAAACTTATGGAAAATCTTGAGAAAGAATGGTGTGAATGGTAAAATGTTTCGTGCAATCACTAGTATGTACAATGTAGTTAAAGCTAAAGTGCGGGCAGGTGGTGACCTGACGGAATCTTTCATGTGTCCGAGCGGCCTGAAGCAAGGCGAAGTGTGTAGTCCGGTTTTGTTTTCCCTGTTTATAAACGAGCTAGCCAGAGAAATTGTCCAGCGGGGTAGGCACGGAATACAGCTTATACCAGACCTTATCGAGATTTTTATACTCCTGTTTGCAGACGATGTTATTTTGATGTCTGACTCAGTATGTGGGTTGCAAAACCAATTGAATATTCTTTATGAAACGGCAAATCGCCTAGGATTGGTCGTCAATTTGGACAAGTCTAATATTGTTGTATTTAGAAATGGAGGTCACATTGCATGGAATGAAAAATGGTTTTATGGTCAGAGTCTTATATCTGTTGTAAATGTGTATAAGTACCTTGGAATCTGCTTGTCTACCAGGTTAACTTTCTCCCATGCTCTGAAGGACATGGCAGCTCGCGCCAAAATAGGTGTTGTCAACATCCTGAAACTACTTTGGTCGCTTGGGGAAAAATCTCCTTCGATTTTCTTCAAACTGTTCGATGTTCAAATTCAACCAATTCTCAATTATGGGGCTGAAGTCTGGGGTTTGGAGGCCGACTTGAAAGTTGTTGAAAGAATACACCTTTTTGCACTAAAGAGATTTTTGAATGTAAGCAGCCGAACTCCGAATGTTATGGTGTATGGTGAAACTGGGCGGTACCCTCTCTTTGTCAACATTTTTGTAAAATCTGTAAAATACTGGTTACGTATACTTAAGATGCCCGACCATCGTTTCCCATACAAATCCTACAAAATGCTACTTTACTTACACGAGCAAAATCGAAAAACGTGGGCCTCATCAGTATGCTTTCTGTTATATAAACATGGTTTTAACCATGTATGGGAAAACCAGGGTGTTGGAGATGAGAAAACATTCCTTAAAGAATTTAAAAACAGACTTATTACCGAATACAAACAAGAGTGGTCTGATTCCATAGCTACTAGTGAAAGATACCTTATGTATAACACGTTTAAATCAAGCTTGACTATGTCACCATTTTTGCACGATTTAAAGCA
>JBHNNM010000350.1:0-3007 GCA_048563625.1 Gammaproteobacteria bacterium
TATCAAATTTGTACAAAACACTCAAAATACCCATGACTGCCCTTTTACCTCTTGCAGCCAAGTCACTGCAAGCAGTGCTAAATCGTAACTTCGTAGTAAAATACAAACCTAAATATTTATAGGCATTAACAACTTCTATTCGATTCTTTCCACAAAACCATTTTTCGTGTGCTGCTAAGTAGCCTCCCTTTCGGAACACAATGATGTTACTTTTATCCAAATTTACTTTAAGTTGCAATTTTTCAGAGGATCTGTACAATATATTCAGCTGATTTTGTAAACCAACAGCAGTCTCAGAAAGAAGAATAATGTCATCCGCAAACAGCAGTATAAATATTTCAACTAACGTTGATGTAAGTATTGCACCATGTTTGCCACCTTTAATAATATCTAGTGTAAGTTCATTTATGAACAAAGAAAACAAAATTGGACTACACACATCACCTTGTTTCACACCACGTAAACAATGAATGCTCTCCGTGAGTGACGCCCCATCTCGCACACGTGCCTTTACAACATTATACATACTTTTTACACATCGAAACAATTTACCACGAATACCTTGCTTTTGCAAAATTGGCCATAATAGTTTTCTTGAAATAGAATCAAATGCCTTTTCGAAATCAATAAAGGCGACGTACAGTTTACGATTTAAAGACAGTTGTTTTTGTACAATAGCAAGCAAGGTAAATATATGATCTACTGTTGAATAGTCTTTCCTGAACCCCGCCTGCTGTTCACCAATAGTATCATTCATGTCAACCCACATTTGTAGCCGGCGGTTAATAATAGTACTAAACAGCTTTCCACTAACATCTGAGAGAGAAATACCCCTGTAATTATTTGGATCATTTGGGTTACCTTTTTTGTGTAAAGGGTGAATGATTGAGTCTGTCCAGTTTTCAGGATATACTCCTTTATTAAATATTTCATTGAATAACTTAACAAAAAAGTCCAGTACAACATCTGAAGCGTTTTTAAATATTTCTCCAATAATACCATCTGGCCCTGGTGCTTTACCATTTTTGAGACTTATTAATGCTCTTGTGACTTCATCTTTTGTAATTGGTTCATTAATTAAATCCATGTCCCCTTCAACATCACCCACTATATCACCTAAAATGTCGTCTTCAACTTCGTGGTTAACTGGATCATCTGTTTCCAACACTGTTCGGAAATGCTGGTACCACATATCAATTGAAATATTGTTTTCGGTTCTTGTGTGTTTTGGTGCTAGTTGATTTACTTTCTTCCAAAATTCTGACTGATTTCCCAAGGTATCCAGCAACTCGGACAGTTGCCTGTCTTTATACTGCTTCTTTTTATGCTTCAGTAAATTTTTGTATTCTCTTCTTGATTTACAGTATGACTCACGATCCTTGTTATTAAGCGATTTCCGAAATTTACGGAGCAATTTTCGAACATTACGTCTTGTAGTCACGCATTCATAATCAAACCAATTGTTTACAGTTTTCTTTTTACCTAAAGGCGTTTTTGTTACCATACAATGTGCAGCTTCTAGCATACATTTGTTAAAGATTTTCAGAGCCATATTGATGTCTGTGCCAATAAGACTAGTTGCATTATTTATTTGTTCTTGTATCTGGGCTGATTTAACAGCTTGTAGAAAGGACTCGACTTTCTCATTTTTCCATACAATTCTATTAATAATTTTTCCGTTGTTGTTGTTGTTTGTTGCACCCAAGGCGTTTTTTTGTCTAGTATTAATTACAAGCTCTACAGGAAGGTGACTTGACTCAATCCTTTCTGCCACAGTTAATTCACTTACGGGTAGCAACTCATAATACAATTCTTCTGATGCTATGAAATAATCAATGACACTGCATCCCAAACCAGTTACATATGTGTAGCGACCATGTAGATCGCCTTTACATGTACCATTTAGAATACAGAGCCCGAATGTAGAGCACATATTTAACAACATTTTGCCGTAACCATTTTCCTCGCTATCTTCAGAATTTCGTGTCAACAAATTGGTATCTTTATTGCAATGAACATCAAGCAACTGAAAAGAGCTATTAACTTCGTACGGGGTGTTAGCTGTTCTGGCATTAAGATCGCCACATAATAGGACATGAACATCACTAGAGAGTTGTACTTCCGCTAAGCACTCTTCTAGAATACCTATGCCGTTGTCAGTGCCTGTTACATTATAGTATGGACTCCCAGTCGGTGGTACATACACACACATGAGTAAAACATCCTTCAGCAGTCCAAAGCACTCTTTGTCAATAACAAACAACAGCATATTGTCATGTTTACAATCCAGTTGACGTACCAGTGGCAAAAGCTTATTTCTAATCAGTACCACAACACCACCCGATCTTCTCCCCTGCGAGGAAAGTTTAAGAGCAGGGCAACAAAATAGTGTATGTTCTGGAAATAAAGAAGATTGAAACGTTTCTACAAATGTTTCACATAAGCTAATAAAATCAAAAGAAGCGACGTAGCTTACAAATTCTGGAGTGTCAAGTTTTGACAACAGTCCACCTACATTCCATGTAGCAAGAGAAAAACGAGAAACATTAGAGTCGTCATCGAAACATACCTGCTCATTTTGTGTATCGTCGCTAATAGCAGAAGTGTTACTAAGCGTATTATTTCCAATGGCATACGAAAAGGAAGTATTATCGAGCACACTTTCAGCACACACATCCTTAGAATGGTCGTGTTCACATGTTCCAACTTTTACGTTGTCACTGTCAGTCACAGTTTCATCGTCCCGTGCACAAAAAGCACTCTTGTGGCATTTTGCACGTGTTTCGCTGACACTGTTGTGTTTATCTGTAGTGTTCAATTCACTTTTCTGTGCTCCTTTACCGTCCGTTGTACATAGGCTTACCGATGTTACAGTTTCTTTAACAGTTTTTGTATTGATGTTTCTTTTCTTTGGCCGGCCGACACATCAGCTTTTTTCTTTGATGCCGTTACTCACTGGGTCGTAGTAGAACCTTTTCCCGTTGATCACCAAGTGATCATACACCAT
>JBHNNM010000351.1:0-3000 GCA_048563625.1 Gammaproteobacteria bacterium
CACCCATAGAAACATTAACTGATGGGAAATCAGTCCGGGCTGAAAAAAATTTAGCTCAGGTTTAATCTGACAGACACCTTCAAAACGGGAGGACTGTCAGATCAGGTCGGAACTACTACATCGAATTTCCACACAATTCTACCTGACGGCTGATAACTATCTGGCGGTAAAAGGTTATGGTGATCCGTCCCTGGTATCTGAATCCTTAACGGATATAGCCCTGCAATTAAAACCGATCCTAAAAAAGCTCAACAATACTGAGCTTAAGGGGATTGTAATGGACAGCAGTTTTTTTAAAGCCCGGCAGCAAATTAACGGGCAGTCCAATAGTAATAATCCTTATGATGCATCCATTGGTGCGCTGGTGGTCAATTATAATACTATTTATGTCCATAAATCCCGGCAGGGCAAACTCAGCAGTGCCGAGCCGCAGACACCTTTAACGCCAACTGTCAGAAAACTGTCCAGAACAATTCCCTATGGAAAACAAAGAATTAATCTGGGTAATAATGAAGAACAGAATCTGGTTTATTTTGCAGAGTTACTCTTTTACAAGCTGTCTGAGCAGGGGATAGCTGTATCTACTCCCTTATCCATTATGCATAAAGCTGTCCCGGAGGACAGCATAAAACTTTATACGCATTATTCCAGACCATTATATGAAATAGTTCATCAGTTATTGTATTACTCCAATAATTTAACTGCGAATCAATTACTGTTAATTCTCGAGGCCTTACACAATTTTTTATCCCGAACCATTGGATTGAATGACTTTTCCCTGAATGAAGGATCTGGTTTATCGAGACAGAACCGTTTTACAGCCAGACAGTTTATAAAAATACTGCAGCATTTTGAGCCTTATCATTATCTGTTAAGAGCCTATGATGAAAAATTCCTGGCTAAGACCGGAACTTTAAATGGCGTAGCGACCTTTGCCGGCTATATGATATCCCCTCAAAATAAGACTATTCCCTTTGTTATTATGCTGAAACAGCCAAAACGCAGTCATTACCGTTATAAAATTGCTGAAATGCTTTATGAATATCTTTTCTAAAAAAACATATTATTGAACAATGCTTAATTGTGTGCTATTGTTTAATTCAATAACGACAATCTATTTTACTAATAAACCAGGTTTAAAAATGAAATTCAGCAGCTTAATGCGCAGTCAATTTTTTGCCCCCTTATTCTGGACCCAGTTTTTCGGGGCTTTTAACGATAATGTTTTTAAAAATGCCTTAATTATTTTAATCACATTTAAAGCCGCCCAATATACTGAAATGTCACCGGAATTGTTAATACCACTGAGTGCCGGTATTTTTATTCTGCCTTTTTTTTTGTTTTCAGCACTGGCAGGGCAACTGGCGGACAAGTATGAAAAATCCCGTTTAATCAGCATGGTAAAAATATTGGAATTAGCCATTATGGTGCTGGCAGCTCTGGGATTTTATCTGCAAAGTATTTATTTTTTAATCACCGTACTGTTTTTTATGGGATGTCAGTCCACCTTATTTGGCCCGGTTAAATACAGTATTTTACCTCAGCATATGAATAAAGAAGGTTTGTTAAAAGGTAATGGTATTATTGAGATGGGTACTTTTCTGGCTATTCTAACAGGTACTCTGGTAGGCGGTATTGTGATTATGTTTGAAGGAAAAGGGGAGCTGTATATCAGTATCCTGGTGATCACTATTGCCTTGGTCGGCTGGCTCAGCAGCCGGAAAATTCCGCTGGCCCAATCAGCTAATAAGGAGTTAAAGTTAAACTTTAACATCTTTACAGAAACCTTTAATATTATTGTCGCTTCAATGCACAAGCGCCTGATATATGGTGCAATTCTGGCCATTTCCTGGTTCTGGTTTATCGGGGCAACCATACTGGCAATTTTACCGGGCTATACCCGTGAGATACTGCATGGTAATGAACAGGTTGTAACTCTGTTATTGACCCTCTTTTCAGTGGGTATTGGTATGGGTTCTATAATCGCTGGTAAGTCTAAGGATCTGCATACCAGTATTAAATGGATAGTCATTGGAACAGTTGGTATCAGTATTTTTGCCCTGGCGGTTTATCTATCCAGTGCGCTTCTGGTAGAAGCAGACTCAGGGCTTAATCATCAGGAGTTACAGGGCTGGTTATCCATGTTTGCCGGTTTTACTCAAATACAGATCCTGGTCTCTATCCTTATGCTGGGTATTTCAGGTGGTTTTTATATTGTCCCCTTATACGTTATTTTACAGGAATGCAGTGACCTGGAAAATCGTTCCCGAACCATTGCGTCCAATAATATTGTAAATGCCCTGTTTATGGTGATATCCGCAGTGATAAGCATGATTTTACTGAATATGGGGATGAGCCTGTACAGTCTGTTTGCAGTACTGGGATGTCTTAATGTTTTTATTTGCATCGGACTCTATTGGCGTTTTGCGCCCAGTTTTAAACAAATATAAAATTTTATACAGTACATATATGTTCTCTCATAAAATATAGTCAGTAATATTATAAATATAATTCAGTGACCTTTTTAGCTATAATATTAATTTGATACTTAATCTTCATAAGATTTTTAAGGTTACAGGCCATAAGGTTTCATTTAATGTCCGTAAAGGAAGTAAAAACCAGAATTTCAGAGCTTAAAATTGGTATGTTTGTCTGTAGGCTGGATCGTCCATGGATAGAAACTCCTTATTTTATTCAGGGAATTCGGATTAAATCTGTTGAAGATATTGACGAGCTTGCAAAATACTGTAAATATGTCTTTATTGATGTAAGTAAGAGTATTCAATACAAAGCTAATAAGCATAAAATTAAAAATAAGAATAAGCATACAGAGCGTTTTAGTTCACCACTTTCCCCACAGTATATCACTACTGATCTGACTAAATAGTCCGCCCTGAACAAATCATAGTGTATTGATTTATAAGGAAATGTTGGTGAGTTTTGGGTGTTAAATTTGCAAGTTTTTGGTAAAATAAGCCTTATTACCTTGCAAATTTCCAG
>JBHNNM010000352.1:0-2991 GCA_048563625.1 Gammaproteobacteria bacterium
ATACACAGTTTAATTTACACTGTCAATATTTTAAACTAAAAATCAGGCAAACCTCCATTCCTGATGAGCAGAGCATGTTCTATTTTGGACAAAATCTCACTCATTAAAGCGGAGAACAACCCAATAAATACAGAAATTTGTTCACAAATCAAGTATATAAATACCTGATTAAAATACTCGGCTTGAATTTAGTATATATTAATATATAATTAAATGCTTTTTGAAAGCCATACCAGTTAACAATTTTATAATAGATATTGATACTTTGTATAGGGGGTTCCTGATCCATGTATGGGATAAAAGAAATTGATGCCGCTGAATTAAGCAAGCAACTGAGCAGTACCACAGAAAACAGCTTACCGGAAAAGCTCAGGCTGATAGATGTGCGAACGCCTGCGGAAGTAGCTCGCGGCAAAATCGCAGGCTCAGAAAACCTGCCGCTACACGTTATCCCCTTAAAAATAGAAGAGCTGGATACAGATGAAACTATTGTTTTCTACTGCCAGACCGGCGCCCGCTCAGCCCAAGCCCGTGCTTTTATGACCTCAAAAGGGGTAGACAATTGCTATAATCTGCGTGGAGGTATTGTTACTTGGGCGCGGCGCAGATGGGGTTGCCGATAGGATAAGAGCAGCGTTCAGCGCTGAGAGTTCAGCGTTCAGAAAGAGCCAGAGCAACAGCAACAGAATTTATCTTTAAGTTAGTACAAAATATTTTGATATTTTGCTTGACTGAAAAAAAAGAGAATTTAAACTTTTTGCTGAACGCTTTCCTTTCCATCTATCTCTTTTGGCAGGCTTGTTAAACGATATTAATTTATACTAAAATACTGCATGTTAATAATTAAGAGTTCGTTTATAATTCTGAATTAACTCTGGTCGTTAGTGCACTTTTAGGCTAGAATCAGTTTTTACACGATATTTACAACCACTCAATAGACTCAAAATAACGAGACGAGGGAATTTTAATGGCTAACTTTGATAAAGAATTAGACGCTTCAGGATTAAACTGTCCACTGCCAATTTTACGTGCCAAGAAAGCACTGGCTGAACTGGATTCCGGACAGGTTCTGCATATTATTGCGACGGACCCAGGTTCTGTAAAAGACTTTGAAGCTTTTGCTAACCAGACGGGTAACGAGTTAATGGAAAGCAGCGAAAACGGTGGTAAATTTGAGTTCTTAATTAAGAAAGCTTAATTTTCCTCCTGCTTTAAAATTATTTTAAAGCTAAAAAAAGCCCGCATTTGCGGGTTTTTTTGTACCTGGAATAAAAAAATATTCCAGGTAAAGCGAAAGCGTGGGGGCGTGTAAATTAGAATTTCCAGGTAGCCTGAATACTGAAAATATCCACTTTAGAATCAAAGTCGCCAATTAAATAGCCTTTTTGGGTCAGCAGTGCATATTCTTCATCTATATCCGCATCCTCAACCCATAAATGAGAATAACCAGCATCTATAGTTAAATCGGCAGAGGGTGAATAGCTGGCACCAAAACTTAACCAAGTACGATCATCACCTGGAATACGGGAGGTTCTGTGCTTATCATCAATAGTCGTTTTGTCCCGGGCCACACCGGTTCTAAATGTCCATTGGGGGTTATAGGTATATTTCATACCCAGTGAATAGCGGAATACATCATTCCATTTTTCATCTACCTGAGAAATCACAACGCCTGCATTATCGTCACTTTCAATTTTAAGCTCTTTAAAACTGCTCCAGGCCGTATGCGTGACATCGGCCAGTAATGTTAACTGACGGTTTAGCTGATGAGTCAGGCTGATAGAAAGCGTGTAGGGGGTGTCAACATCAGCTGTAACATCCTGATTATTAAATTTGGGGTATCCTGTTAAAGCGGGTGAAATCCCCTTGTATTTTACATCACCTTCCAAGGTATGACTGACTTCACTTCGAAAGTGCATTCCAATTCGTGTTGCCTGTGTAATTTCATAGATAAAGCCTAAATTAACCCCTACACCCCATGAGTCACCTTTAATCTTTGCACTGCCGTCGGGTCGGGAAGAGGGGCCAGGCAGAGCATATTGATAAATGTCACTTTCCAGTGTGGCTTCCAGATACTGAATATTTATCCCAAGACCAATAGATAATTTCTCATTGGCGCCGGATTTATATTTAGGGATTTCACTTCAGAATCAGTGGAGGTGTAACGTCCCATCCAGCCATTATCATATTCTGTACCTAGGCCAAAAGGTGCATTAATTCCAATACCGATTTTATATTTATCCCCAAAATCTCGGATATAATAGAAGTTGGGCACATAAAAGGTATCACCAGCATCACCACCATCGCCGCCTTGTGCAACGCCGTAGTTTGTTAGATCTGTGTTGCCGCCGTCCTGAAATTCAGCCTTGGATTTGATAATATGCACGCCTGCTGTAACCTGAGTACCTTCTAGGTACATCATACCGGCAGGGTTAAAGTAAATAGTGGATGGATCTTCTGCAACGGCTGCAGCCCCTGCAAAAGCCTGCCCCATGCCACTGGCTGAAGTTTCAATAATGGCAAAGCCGGCGGCCGTAGTATTGGCCGATAAGCCCATGCCCAGTGCCAGAAAAGATCCGGTAACGGCGATATGAAGTGTTTTTTTCATATTATCAACATCCCTTTTCTGCCCCGATGTTATTAAAGTTGAATAACAGGACACCGGGTTGCTGTTAATATAGTTATTAAATAATTAATGTTGTATTTTTGATACAGTTATTATGTATTAATTGTGTAAATTCAGGTCATTATAACCCTGCTTTGTGGTTTTATCACAAATTCAAAATGAAAAAGCAACAACACAGGCTTGAATACAGTTGAGAATAAAGGGATTTTAATAAAAAGTACGGTTGTTCTCCGCTTTAATGAGTTAGATTTTGTCCAAAATAGAACATGCTCTGCTCATCAGGAATGGAGGTTTGCCTGATTTTTAGTTTAAAATATTCGGTATCCCGAATCCCTCTGGCTCTTTTTCTTATTAAGCCAATACTA
>JBHNNM010000353.1:0-2989 GCA_048563625.1 Gammaproteobacteria bacterium
TCGGTGATGCCATTAATGTGGTTATGGTAGCCGCTGGTCATAACTTAAGAAAGATCCTCAATAAGCTCCGGCTTTTGTGGCTCAAAATTATTTCCGGTTTGATGGGGGGGGTTATCAAAGCAGAACATCAGCCGCGTTAAACCTGGCTTGAGGTCAGGCTTAAAACAGTATTATTCAGGTTGAACTAAATAAACGGCCATGCTGGGGCGCCATAATATCAGTATCCAGATCCCGTACCCGCCTGATCCAGTCTTTTTTAGCTTCATTGGACGGCATCCAGCGTTTATGGAAAAACTGCATTTTTTCCTTATGGCTGTCAAAATCATCCACATACATAGGACTGCTGGGGGCTTCCAGGGCTGCACCAATATCGCCACTCATTAAAATTCTGGCATTGGGATCATAGATATTAAAATTTGCTGAAGAATGAAGATAATGCGCCGAGATATACTGCAGTTCAGTAGTTTCCAGTCGTATACTCCCTCCCTTATCAGGAATAGGCACGTAATTAACATCACCACTGCTGAAATGTCTGAGAAAACCTTCCCATAAATTTGATGCATGAAGATTAATATCCGGCAACATCTCATGCCAGAGCCCCAGAGAAGAAATAATATCCAGATCCTGATGAGAGGCAAAAATATCGGTAATATGCTCTAACTTTGAAACACTCAGGGTTGCAGCCAGAACAGCAGAAAATATTTCCATACCACCGGGATCAATTAACAGGGTACGATCACCGTCAATAACCATATATTGATTGGTGTCGATAATTTTTTCAGGCTTATCCGGATCTCGCCCCATAACAACCCATTGATAACTGCCATCATATAATGTCTGTGTAATCATTTATCTGGTCTCTTTATGTTCTTGAACGTATTTGCAACAACTTATCTTAAAGACAGCTGTGAAAGATGGTATTTGCTGCTTTGCAGAGTTTCTTTAATATTATTTACCGCCAGTGATACTTCGTCAGCAACCACTTCGAGATTGGACTGAAAATCTCCGGCACGGGTGGCTTCGGTACGGGAAGTAGTGCAGATCATTTCGGCTGCCTGCAACTGGTTTCTTATTTCGGCAAGGAGTTCCAGCAAGTCACCGTTTTTACGCTTATAATCCACCATAAACTGTTTTTTCTTTTTTTCCAGTTCCTCAATACGCTTTTTCATACCATTGTGATCAGCATACTTAACCATGTTACGGGCCGAAGCTTTCATTTCTTCAATAGTTTTACTTCTGTTACGGTTGGCAATGGCAAAACTGGAGAGTTTTAAAGCTTCTGCATTAATTTTTTCCACCAGTTGCGTAATATTAATGGCTACATCATCAATAAAATCAGTAATTGGATGAAAGCCCATCGCCTGACTGCCGGCTCTGGCGGCAATTGCCTTGGCATTTTTAGCACTAAGAGAAATGCGTTTGGAAATCTGTTTAACAGCAAATAACTCCGCCTGAACCGATGCAACGGCCAGGAACTGCCGGGCGCTGGCTTCCATGTTTTTTTGATCAACGGACATAAATTGGCTCTAATCGTTAATTTAAATATAAAGGGCTTAAAGGATGTTTCGGCATAGCACAAAAATCTTTAATTTTTAGTGGATAAAAAACAATATAAATTAAGGTATAGAACAAAAAGAATGAATTTGCATACTGCTGCAGAATATTAGAAAACTGGTTAAGAACCTGACTGTAACTTTGAAATTCTGAACTGTCCATAAACGCTTTACGCCTGCCCAGGAAATATTTTTCCCTGCGTATTATTTCCTGCAGTTGCTCCGGCTCAGACAAGGTATTAGACTGATTAGAAAGTAAATTACGTAAATGCTTATATCCAGGTTCGGTTGTCTGTACCAGGTTCTGCTCAATTTCTGATAGCATGCCTGCTATATTATCTGGAAGAACAGACAAATTACGTTCAGTGATAGTAGACTGAAGCTGTTTTGTTAATGCAACCCCTTCAGAATCCTCTACAGCTCCCGGTTTTAAGATTTCCGTTTTAGCTGTTACTCGACCCTTATCCTGTATTTTCTGCTGTTCAAATGCACTTAAACGCATCACTGCCTGCCAGGAAATATTAACAGTACTTGAGCCAGGTTCTCCAGTACTGTTATTTATGGCCTGTAATCGTGCATGAGACGGTTCCCCCTCAGTTCTGCCTCGGGCCTGATTTTCGGTAATAAGATTTTGTTGTATGGTAGTCATACCCTTTATCCTTTTATACCTCTATAAAACCAGCTAAACATCACCAGAACAGTTTTAGCTTAACCCTGCAACAGGGCCAGAACACTTTGAGGTACCGCATTAGCCTGAGATAATACCGTAGTACCAGCCTGCTGTAGAATCTGGGCTTTAGTCAATGCAGCAGTTTTCTTGGCAAAATCTGCATCCTGAATCCTGGAGCGGGAAGCTGAAAGTTGTTCAGAGATGTTTTCACCATTACGAACTACTGATTCAAATCGGTTTTGAGTGGCACCCAGAATTGCACGTTGGGTATTAATAACCTGTAATAAATTGTCAGTACGAGTAATTAAGCTCAACGCGGCACTAGTCATTGATGGCAGACCACCACCAGAAATATAGACAGTTGCATTAGAAGAAACCATATTAGAAAAGTAGCTATTAGAACGAATATTAATAGTATTAACAGTAATTCCATCAACAGATCTAATTCCATTTGGGCCAACCTGAAAATAGAAGAACCAGCATCCTGACCAATAACTTCGACACCATTAAATTGAGTATGTGTAACACGAGTTATTTCATCTTGCAGATCATCAATTTCTGTCTAAATTGCCTGTCTATCAGTCTCACTGTTTGTTGCATTTGCTGCCTGTACAGCCAGTTCACGAATACGCTGCAGATTATTGGCTAAATAGCTGATCCTAAAAGGTGTCCACCCCTATAACCTTTTCTGTTGAATTTCAGAACCAGGAAACGGGGACACATTATTCATAAATTTTCTAACATCTTCCATCAGACTTTTCATTGT
>JBHNNM010000354.1:0-2981 GCA_048563625.1 Gammaproteobacteria bacterium
CTCGCTATGATAAGCTGGAAAGAAACTATGCCAGTACATTAGCGTTAGGCTGTTGTATGGTGTGGCTTCCTATGTGGAATGGTTAAATTTTGTACACAAAAGATCAACAGCCCCTAATAACTTCCAGAAGGTTTTCGGCAGAACGATGCGCAGTTTCTGCCAGACGATGAGCTCTGATATCCAGACTGCTGTCCATGAGCAACTCTGTCATACCCATTACCCCATTCATAGGTGTTCGGATCTCATGGCTCATAACGGCAAGAAACTCACTTTTTGCCTGACTGGCCGCTTCTGCTGCTTCCTTGGCCTCCTGTAGACTGTGGGTTCTTTCGACGACTCTTTTTTCCAGCTGTTCCTGGTACTCGTTAAGCTGGTTATCCCGATCCTCTACCTGTTCCAGCATTTCATTAAATTTGGTAATAATGGTGCCAATTTCATCTTTGTCTCCGGGCTCCAGACGTAAACTATAATCCTTTTTACTGGAAACCTTTTCCATTGCATTGACAATCTGTTTAATGGGTGTGGATATTCTACGGTGTAATCGATTTGAGAGAAAATAAACCCCACCCAGAATAAAAGCCCATAACAGCAACATACTAACCAGATAGTTTGCTATCTGGTTATATAAATTATTAAGATTGGATTCAATATAGATGGAACCTAAATAATTATTTTTATAATAAATCGGCTTTAGGGTAATGATCCGGTTGTAGATAAAATTCTGTTTTAAATGTTTTTGCTGTTTAACCTGTTGCAGCCACTGTTGTATTTTATCCGGACTTAACTGTATGCTGGCATTAGCTTCACGAGTAAACTCAGCCATTTTGCTGTTATCTTCCGTAAATAATACCGCGACATCAACTGAAGGGTCTGAGCGTAGTGAGTCCAGTAACTGCCTGGCGATTTTATTATCATTAAACGTTAAGGATGCAACAGAATTGGTTGCCACAAATTCTGACAGTACAGTGGCTCGTTCAAACAGGCTTTGACGATAAGAAACAAACTCAATGACAAGGTAAGCCAGAGATGAAAAAATCAGCACCAGACCACTACTGATCAATATCATCTGTCTTAACTTTTCAGCAATGTTTTTATTTTTAAAACTTATCATTGATTGTTTATATCATTATCTACAATAGTAGACAGCTGTAATAAGGTGGAAGAAATTTTTAAGCCTGATGCCTCGGCTTTTTTTAAATTAATTTTGAAACTTATGTGTTTGTCTTTTGTAACCAGCTGGATCATACCGCCTTTTTCAGCAAACTGTTTAGAGTCACTAATGGTTAAAACCGGTGCGCGATCAAATTTATTAAGTATACTTGTTAAAAAAGGTCGTTTTGATTTACTGATAAAAACCAGTTGGCAGTTGTTTATAATACTTTGTGAATTATTAAACTGCTCAGTTTCAACGCTTAACTCATTGACTTTTTCCCATTTAATAAGTTTAATGCGGAGCCAAATTCATTCTGACCCAGAACACATATTTTAAAAGAGCCCGCAGAGTTATTTTGACTGGACTCAGGCCAGTCAATAAAATGCGTTAGCTTTAATAACAATGCTGCTTTGATTTTTTGTTCATCAGTAATATTGTCTGCATTTATGGGAAATGAAAACAGAACTATTATGATAAAAACGCAAAATACTGAAATACGGTTATGCAGATTGTTTATAATTTTATTTATCATGATTATAGTTAATAGAAGCAGGGAACTATTAATAGCTCCAGCGTATCTGACCGTATACAGAGCGTTCGACTTCGGTATCTATAAGTACGTTTTCTCCGGAAAATTCCGGGTGATGATTATCAAAAAGATTTTGTCCAACAATAGATAGTTCCACATCCTTTCTCGGTTTCCAGGCTGCTCTCAGATTAAAGCTGGTATAGTCAGGGATACCTTTGGTATTAAATTTGGATACATTGGTTTTTTTCAGTTCATCAACATAATAAACCCATAAATCCAGTGCAATATTGTGGCTTAAGTCCATCATAGAGCGAATGGAAAAGTGGTTTTGCGGGCTTGAATCTTCCAGAAATATATCGGTCTCAGAAACATCATGACTGGTGCTATCTAACCTGGCTTTAATATTGATATAACTGTAATTGGACTGTATGCGCCACCACTCTAATGGTCGCCATTCTGTGCTCAGCTCCAGACCATAACTGCGGGCACTGATATTATTATCAAAAGTCACATCACTTAAAAATGCAGAGGTCTGTTGTTCATAATTTTGTAGATCGTCGTATTCATTATAAAAAGTAGCCAGATCAAAGGATAAATTTTCCCGTGGGTGAAAACGGTAACCCAGTTCATAGGCCAGCAACTTTTCTGATTTAAAATCATCATTACCATAAGCACGTAGAATCCGTGGCGGTGCCGGTGGAGGAAGCGGTATAATAAAGGAAGTAAAAACCCCGCTTATATCAAGGCGAGATGGACTTCTTACAGCACGAGAAACGGAAGCCCAGAGGGTATTGCGTTCATTAATTGTCCATAATAAACGAGCACTGGGCTGGATTTCCATGTCAGTGTATTCATTGTCTTCAAACTTGGAACCTATGGTCAGACGTAAGACTTCCGGAATCAGCTCTATTTCATCTTTAATAAATGCACTGTAGGACTCAATATTATTCATGCTGTCGGGAATAAACATAAAAGCAAAGGTATTATCAAAATCGTCTTTAACATGACGATATTCCATGCCCCATATAATGTCATGCTGCTGGATTTTAAACTGATGCTGAAAATCGATATCCAGAGTATCGTGAAACTGATTAACAAATGCTTCCTTACGCTCAGTATAATCATAATAAATCTGCAGGCTCATACTGGAGGTATCAGAAATGCTGCGATTCCATTTGCCTAAATAACTGTTCCGAAATGGTGTCCATATAAATGGAACTTAAGCTTTGTTTATCGATCAAAGAAATTAACCAAAAAAACCTGATCAAACAAAGCTTAAGTATGAATAATATTATAACG
>JBHNNM010000355.1:0-2929 GCA_048563625.1 Gammaproteobacteria bacterium
ATTCGAATTATGACATCTACTATCAAATCTAATCGCAATATACCTGAAGTGGTTTTAAAGGCAGCGATTCACCTGTTTACAGAACAGGGTTACTTTAATACTTCAGTACCGGATATTGTACAAAAATCCGGGGTAAGCACAGGTTCAATTTACCATCACTTTGGAGACAAAACGGGTATTGCCAAAGCACTGTTTGAGATGTTGATTGAACGGATGGAAAAGGTATTTGATGATATAGAACGTAAGCATGATTCTGTAAAGTCACGCTGCCGGGCAGTGATTGCATATTTATTTCAATTGACTGAAGAAGAACCTGAAGTAATGACTTACATGCTGTTTATAAAGCATAAGGAAATCATGCCTAATATGGCTCCGGTATGTTCATCAAAGCCTTTTACTAAAATGCGTCAAATGGTTGTAGATGGCATGGCTAATGGAGAAATCAAAACCATAGACAATATGGTTGCTGCTGCTTCCCTGTTTGGTGGCGCGTTTCGCTTAATAAGTCTGCGTCTGGATGGCGTTCTGGAACGGTCACTGATGGAATATCTGGATGAAATATGGAGTTGTGCCTGGCAATCTGTACAAAAATAAGGTTGCTTTTTTTAAACAATAATTAGAACGAACATTCGTTCAGGAGTATATAATGAAATCAATGACAATTATAGTAAGAGACGATTCCTACGATAAGATCCTGACCCCTCTTGCATTTGCTTATTTGCAGGCGTCCGAAGGTATTCAGGTTGATATGCTTTTTGTTAACTGCTCAGTTCGCACATTAACAGAAGAAGGTGCCAGAAACCTACGAGTACAGGGGGAATATGCAGACCAGGATCAATGGGTAAGAGATCAGGTTGAAAAAGCAGGAATACCCAGTGATATTTACATGTTGATGCAAGCCATCAAGGAAACCGGCTGCGTTAATTTCTATGGCTAGACTCTTGCTGCTGTTTTTGGCGTCGATGAAAACAGCCTTATTCCTGAGGCAGAAGGCGTTGTTGGAGCATCTTGGTTCCTGAACGAAAAAGCCGACAGGGCTGATTACAATCAAACCTTCTAAAAAGGAAAGATCATGAATAAAAGTGAAATAACGATTGGGCAATCTCTGGATACATCCGGAAAGTCTTGCCCTATGCCTATGGTTGAATCGAACAAAACCATAAAAAAAAATGCAGTCTGGTGAAATCCTGGAGATTATTGCAACTGACCCAGGTACTCTTAAGGATATACCATCCTGGAGCGAACGAACCGGGAATGAACTTTTACTTTCAGAAGCAGATGGAAATATATTCAAATATTATGTTAAAAAACAATAATCAATCGACAGAACTTTGTGAGGCCTGTGTTTACTTTCCACCCAACCTCCCTTCCCACGCCTACTCAACGGAAGACTGCTCAATGTTGCAGAAGAAAAGCTGCTCTTTTGACCATCAGGCTGGCGATGAAAACTGTAAGAGCATGAGAAAAACAAATTGTTCTCTTGTTGATCTGACATCATAGCCAGTCATGCTGATAACATGCGGACAGGATGCCCGCACTCCATGCATGCTTTGCTGAGCCTCTTTATTCAAACCAGGAGTATTTTTAAACCAATTAATATCAGAATAATACCACCGAGCAGTTCTGCTTTGCTCTCAAGCCAGGTACCGCTTTTTTTACCCACAAAAACACCGGCCCACCTAAAACCAAAGGTCGTGATCCCTATAATCACACAGGCAAACCACGGATTAATATCCAGTAAGGTGAGTGAAAAACCCGCCGCCATAGCATCTATACTGGTAGCAATGGCCAGTAGCAGCATGACTCTATGGGTAATGACATTAATATCCTCCTCTATACCTTCGGCAAAGGATTCATAAATCATTTTTCCGCCAATTAGCAACAGGAGTAAAAATGCTACCCATGCGGCATACTCCTCTATCCAGCCTAAAACGCCTTTACCGCCCATATAACCAATTAAAGGCATCAGTCCCTGTAGCAGGCCAAAATATATCCCGGACATTAATGCAAGTGAACGTGTTCGGTCAGGATATTTTTCCCCTAAACCAATCGACACGGCAAAAGCATCCATGCTTAATGCAATAGCAAGGATAACGACTTCAATCATTTAAGCAAACCGGAACCGGAATTAAAGAAATGTAATCAGCAACTTGCAGGCCGCTTAATTCAGTTTCTGGTAAGCATGAATAACATCATCCAGAGAGTCAAAAAAGGCATCATCACCATATAGTTTCCTTAACTCATATTTGCTGTTCTGACACATATAGTCATTAACCTGCGCGATCACCAAGCGGATTCCTCGCTCATGCAGAGTGATAAACAGGCTGCGCAGGGTTTCAGCAGCAGAAAAGTCAACATCATCAATGGCCGATGCATCTAGGCATAACCACTTCAATGGTGGATCGGCATTCTCTGACAGGGCCAGTAATTCATCACTGAACTGCTGTACATTGGCGTAATACAGACTGTGGGTAAAACGATAAATAATCAGACCGGGCAATGCCTGTACACCGCTGGAAACAGGTTCTGTATGCAGTACTGAAGAATCCTGCAAGGGAACCAGTAAGGAATTTTTAGGTTTATAACCATGTCGGGTATGCTCAATCAGAGACAGAACCATGGCCAGAATAATACCCTGTTCAACACCAATCAGAACCACTGTTATCATGGTAATTAATGCGACCCAGAACTCCGAGCGACGTTGCTGGTAGATACGTTTCATACCCTCAATATCAACCAGATCCAGACCAATCAGAAATACCACTGATGCCAGCACGGCTTCTGGCATAAAAGCCAGTGGACCGGTCAGAAAGGTTGTTCTCCGCTTTAATGAGTGAGATTTTGTCCAAAATAGAACATACTCTGCTCATCAGGAATGGAGGTTTGCCTGATTTTTAGTTTAAAATATTCGGTATCCCGAATCCCTCTG
>JBHNNM010000356.1:0-2920 GCA_048563625.1 Gammaproteobacteria bacterium
GGTCAGTGAAAAGCGCAATGTAAAGCAGGATTTAAAAAAGATTTTTGGTGAAGATATTAATGAGATAGATGTTGTAGCTGTTATGACGGATACCGATGACTCAGGCCGGCCAACGTCTGCCTGGTATGGGGATATTTATTTTTCTGCTGAATAAAAATTTTTTCCATTATTCGCTATTTTGCAAGTTATCTATAGCTATTGTAAAATTACCAGTCCGATTCAACCTGGTTAACTAAATGAACGACGATCGATCCAACCCGGCTTCCGCTTTAACTGGCGGAAGCCGGGGTCTGCTAAAACGCATCGGCCAAGCGCTGGTGGGTGATATAACCGAAAAATCCGAACTGATAGAAATACTGCGTTCGGCCCAGCACCGTGGTGTTATCAGCAGTGAAACACTGTCGATGATTGAAGGGGTTATGGAAGTAACGGATATGCAAGTGCGGGAGGTGATGGTACCCCGTTCCCAGATGACCGTTATTGAGCGTAACGCTGATGCCGAAGAGATTCTTTCCTGTATTATTGAGTCAGCCCACTCCCGTTTTCCCGTGATTGGTGAAACCCGCGATAATATCGAGGGGATTATCCTGGCCAAGGATATGCTTAATTTCTTTGCCAGAGAAGATCATGCGGCACTGGATCTACGCGAATACATGCGCCCTGCGGTTTTTATCCCTGAAAGCAAACGTCTTAATGTTCTGCTGCGGGATTTTCGTTCCAATCGTAATCACATGGCCGTGGTGGTTGATGAGTACGGCGGTGTCGCCGGACTGGTGACCATTGAAGATGTACTGGAAGAAATTGTCGGTGAAATTGAAGACGAACACGATATTGAAGAAGACAGTACCATTACTGCTCATGGTAAAGGGGTCTATACTGTACAGGCTTTAACCGAGCAGGATGAATTTAACCGCTTTTTTAAATCCTCATTTAAGTCTGATAAATTTGATACTATTGGCGGTATCGTAATGAATGCTTTTGGTTATATGCCTTCCCGCGGTGAAGAAATTGAAATTGATGATTTCCTGTTTAAGGTGATTCGTGCGGATGACCGGCGTATTCACAGTTTGCGGATCATTCGTAAACAAAAGCAGAATAACAGCCGTGGACAGAACGCAGATACAGCAAATAGAACCAGTAATAGCCCTGCAGATTAAATGGCGGATTCAAAAAAACATGCGTCTGTTAACAATAACCCTGCCAGCTTGCTGGAGTATTTACTACCGGGGCTATTAAAAAAAATTAATGGTCCCTGGTCCGGACTATTGTCCTTAATCTGCGGAGCTTTGATACCCTTATCCTTTGCACCGTTTAATACCATTCACCCGGTTTTTTCCTATCTGATATTTTTTCCACTGGCGCTGTTTTTATGGGAATTACTTAATACCCGGACAACTCGTCAGGGTTTTTATAAAGGCTGGTTATTCGGCACTGGACTGTTTGCCGTCGGGGTATCCTGGCTGTATGTGGCCATTCATGATTTCGGCGGAGCACACTGGTCTCTGGCAGCCTTATTTACCGGTCTTTTTATTGCTTTTCTGGCTCTGTTTTATGCTCTAACCGGCTGGTTAATAGTAAAACTAAAAAATACCCTGCGTATGCCGCAACTACTGCTGGTATTGTTTTATATACCGCTGATCTGGGTTTTTATGGAGTGGGTTAGAACCTGGTTTTTAACGGGATTTCCCTGGCTGTTAAACGGCTATCCCATGATACAGACACCGTTATCCGGTTATGCTCCGGTTGTCGGTATTTATGGCCTGTCCTTTCTGGTGGTTTTTTTATCGGCCCTGCTGCTGGTCCGCATTCGTCCCTTAGCCAGTATTATATTAGCTGTTATTATCTTTGCAGGCGGAGCATGGCTGGCCACTGTGCAGTGGAGTCATCCTCAGGGACAGCCTTTAAAGGTTGGCATGGTGCAGGGCAATGTTAGTCAGGCGGTTAAATGGAGCCGGGCACAGCTGGAAAAAACCAAAGCACACTATGTTTCACTCAGTAAACCTCTGTGGACAAAGCACGATATTATTGTCTGGCCGGAAAATGCCATTCCCTCTTTTTATCATAATCTGGAGCATGGCTTTTATTCTCAGCTGAGCCAGCAGGCAAAAAAAACAGACAGTGAGCTGGTGGCGGGACTACCCGTTTATAATGCCAAGACTCAGCAGTATTATAATGCGGTTACCAATCTGGGAGGAAATCAGGGCTTTTATTATAAAACCCACCTGGTGCCCTTTGGTGAATATGTTCCTCTGGCCACTGTACTGCGTGGACTGATGCACTTTTTTAATATGCCCATGTCCGGTTTCAGTGCCGGAAGCCAGCAGCAGCCGCTGCTTACTATTAAGGGCTATCCGGTTGTGACGACCATTTGTTATGAAGATGTATTTTCCCCGGCTGTCATTAAGGATATTCCACAGGCATATTTTATGATTAACCTGTCTAATAACAGCTGGTATGGGGACTCGTTTACGCCCCCACAGCATCTGGAAATGGCCCGTATGCGGGCCCTGGAAACAAGCCGTGATCTGATCCGAAGTACCACCAGTGGTATAACGGCACTGGTGGATAACAGGGGGCAGGTTAAAGTCAGTGGCCCCCAGTTTAAGTCTACTGTGGTCAGCGGTGAAATTCAGCCCCGGCAGGGCATAACGCCATATGTTTACTATGGGAATTCTCCTCTGTACGCTTTGTTTATTCTGGCCGGGTTTTATCTGCTCTGGTTAAAAAAGAAAGGGTAGATGAGAGTATGAGTTATAAGCTAATGCATGTTTCTGTCCTGGCTTCCCCCTTCTTTAGAAGCTGTATCTTGGCCACATCTTTTTACCAAGCAGGGGAACTTATTTGGGGTTCATGGATCAGATATCAAAACCATACAGGAAATTGGTATCATGAGTAAAGTATTAAATGAAGCAGAGTGGGC
>JBHNNM010000357.1:0-2920 GCA_048563625.1 Gammaproteobacteria bacterium
AAGATACTTCTTGGCATGGTAAGTGTTCTTGTATGTTGATTTTTCACAAAACCATTATACTTGTTTAACAAATACCATGCTGCCTATTTTTTAACCACAAAAGATCAACAGCCCCTAGTATTGCTGGCTAACACAATGACAGTACAGGCGCGGGTTATTGTGCATGATTTACGTGGTGAGGAGGCAACGACTTATCAGTATCCCATGAATCCAGGTAAGTATTATTCTCAGCATTATCGTCCGAAAAGCCTGCCGGTGCCGGTGCCGGTAGTTACCGGTAAGTCACCGGTAATATTGCTGGAAGAATCTATAAATAAGGTGATTGATTTTCTGTCCAGGCCCCAGTCGGCTTCGCTGGAGCAGATCACTGACTTTCTTAACCGGGAAATTGCACCGCATTTTGATTTTGAATATATGGCACGCTGGGTAGCCGGACGTTATTACAAAACCATGAATCCGCAACAGCAAAAGCAGTTTACCCAGATCTTCAAGGAACTGTTTATTACTACCTTTGTACAGAAATTAAGTAATTATCCGCCCGTGGTAGAAAATTTCCGCTCTCGTCGTACCAGTGAGAATGAAGCTATGGCGTCAGCCAGGATTCTGCAGGAAGACGGCACGGTTGTGCATGCGGACTTTAAGTTTCTGAAAACCAGAAACGGCTGGAAAGTAGTGGATGTACGGGCCAATGGTGTCAGTGCACTGTTTTATTACAGACACTTTTTTGAAGAACAGATCCGCCGTCAACGACAGAATAATGAAGTTTTTAAATGACTTTTATGTGTAACCTTTATTTGTAACACTGTTCCAGAGCGTGGGCATCCTGCCCACGTTACCTTCTTATAGGTATAGTTCATAGGTATAAACCCTAATTCTAAGCTGATCTATATTAGTTTATTATCTGTTTATGATGCACTTCAAATCCAGCTATAGCTTTAATATCCTTCTGCGCCTGATTATTCTATCTCTTTTACTGGTAGTACTGATCTACTTTCAGTTTGATTATATCCAGAATGTTTATCTTAAAAACCAGTTAACCAATACCGGTTATTTTATTAACGGTTCTATTCTCGGCTTATTCCTGCTGGGTATGGCCAAACAGGTATCGTCCTTATTGTTTTACTGGCGTGAGGAACGGGCGCTGGGCAAGTTTATTGTTAATCTGCATAAGGAAAGTACCAATCCGGTCAAGGGCATTTATGATAAAAGCCTGATTGCCCATCGCTATGTGACTATGAAGGATATTTACCGTCAACATGCACCGGTTAATCAAAGTGCGCTTGCGGCAGCTATGGTCGCTTCTGAAAGCACCCGTCTGAGTTTGCCCCGTTTTGTCTCCAATGTCCTTATTCTTACGGGTGTATTCGGTACCATTATTTCATTATCAATTGCCCTGATGGGGGCTTCCAGCTTAATGGAAAATAATGGTGTCAGCAGTATGGGGCAGGTGATTCACGGCATGTCTACTGCATTGTCAACCACCACAACAGCCATTGTCTGTTATATGTTCTTTGGTTATTTTTATCTGAAACTGACCGATGTCCAGACCAATCTGTTCAGTGCCATTGAACAGGTGACTACTCAGCATCTTATGCCGCGCTTCTCACATCAGAGTGAGAATATGGTGCATCAGCTGGCAGAACTCATTAAATCTCTGCGCCATACTGCGGCTAATATGCAGTTGTCCCAGCAGCAGTATCTGGAAATGGGAGCTAAAGTCAATGAGATCACCTCTCAGTTTGATGACAGGGTCAGCGCTATGTCAGAAGATCTTAGTGAAATTAAGGAACTGCTGCGGCTTGGCTTCCGCCTACCGGAAGACCACCCTCATCACCCCTCTAATCAGAAACCCTCCTGAGCGTGAGTAAGCTGCTATGAATGACGGCTTTATTGATCTCAGACAGAATTATCAGTATCTGGTGGAAGATTCTTTCTGGCCGTCTTTTACGGATATTATGACAGTCGTGGTGATGATTTTTTTAATCACCACCAGTATTTTAATTGTTAATAACTGGGAACTGGTAGATGAGCTTAAAACCCGTATTGAGGTGGAGCAGAAAATATCTCAGCGTTTAAAAGCTAGTATGGTCGCGCAGCAAAAAACCTCTCAGGAGCTTGAAGCCAGTCTTAACAAGCGCCAGGAAATAATGCGTAAACTGCAGGAATCACTTGAAGCAGAGCGACGTACCTCCGAAGTCTTTCAGAAAACATCCCAGGAAAAAGCCACTCTGGAAGAACGCCTGACCCAGACTCAAAGTGAACTGTCCATGCTGCGTCTGCAATTAATGCAGGCCAGAGAAAGTGCCTCGGAACGTGATAAACTGATTGTGGAACAGGATCAGAATTTAATCCGTTTAAACGAACAAAAACGCAAGTTGGAACGCACTATTACAGCAAGAGATAGTGAGTTATACAGGGTTCAGCAGCGTCTTGCGCAACTTGAAACATCCATGGATTCTCTTAAGACCAAACTGGAAGTTAAAGCCATTGCTCTGTCCCGGCGTGATAAGGAACTACAGACACAGATGGCACAACTGCAGAACCGTGAGCAGGAATTGCTGAAACTGAATCAGCAGAACCAGCAATACCAGGACAGCATCAGTCGTTATGAACGCCGGATCGCCGAGGTTCAGCAGCAGCACACGGTGCTGGTGGGTGATTATAAAGAGCTGGAAGATAAGTATAACAAGCTTATCAAACCGTCCCGTTCAGCCATTGGTAAGTACGTGGTGGAAGTGCGTTATGAAAAGCAGGCCGGTAAAGTTCATATCCAGTTCCGGGAATCGGATCATGATCCTTACCAGACAATTTCTGAGGCTGTCATGCATAAAAAGCTCAGTGCTTTAAAAGACCGCTATAAAGACAAACTTTATGTCAAAATTATTATTCCTGATGACAGCGGCCTGTCTTATAACGAAGC
>JBHNNM010000358.1:0-2917 GCA_048563625.1 Gammaproteobacteria bacterium
ATTGAAGTCTTTTATAACAGGGAAAGACTACATTCTGCCAATGATTATTTATCGCCAAAAGATTACGAAGAACTACAGAAAATGGCTTAAAAAACTGTCCGGAAAAGTGTTGACAGATCAAATCTCTCCAAAATACCCCCCCTTTACTACAACAGCTAAAGAGGGTCTAATAATCTGATCGCTGGTAAGCGATCAAACCAGGATGCTATTGCCGCAAACTTTTCTTTCCAAAGGCTCGGTGTCAGTTCAATCACATCACGAGCCGGATGTAGACTTATCCGCTGAAGTACATCCACAAGATACCGGTAAGGGTCAACTTTCTGTAGTTTACAGGTAGTGAGCAATGTCTGTATGGTGGTGACATGTTCAGCGCCCACTTCACTCCAGCAGAGCAACCAGTTCTTTTTGCCCATGGGAATGGGACGAAGAGCCCTTTCCAGATGATTGGTATCCATGGGAAGATCCGGGTCGGATAAATAAACCATTAACTGTTCCTGATGTTTGTTAACATAAGTGAGTGTCATTGATAGCGGATTGCTGCTGACCATGTCAATGCGTTGTCGCTGCTCATAACGCCAGTTAAAAAACTCATCAACAATCGGTTTGCTGTGTGTACTGCGATAGTTCAACTTTTTCTGCCCGGTGTCGTCGGGTATGTGTCCAGCACTGGGCTAGAGTGATGCCAGGATTGTTTTTAGCAAAACAATCATAAGCAACATAACCATCAGCGAGAAAAGTCCCCTTAAAGTCTTTAAGTCGCTGCATGACATAATCACTGCCACGGGTTTCAGACCAGCCAAACACCACTTCATCCTGCTCCCCATTCAGAGGCCAGAACCAGGTGGATTTCATTTTTCCTTTTTGTTTTCGTCCGGCCTTGATGGGGGGCATCCATGGCCAGTACCTTACTTTGCAATATTTGTTGCAGTTGACTCTCAGCAATGGGGCTTAATAACTCACCCTGTAATTCAGATGCAGGGATATTGATGACTTCTACCGGTACGGTATCATCAAAGCGTATGCCCTTGTCGGTTACACAGTTTTCTGAACGTTGCTTGCCTTTACGACGCTGATAAGTGATGCTTTCTTTGGGTGTTGACGTCTCTTTGGGTGAGGGGGTTTCAGCAAACAGGGAGGGTTGTGAGCTATCACTGATCAGGCGCTTTTCAGATTTTCGGCCAAAGATTTGTTTTTTAAAGCAGTCCAGTTGTTGTTTCAATCGCCGGTTCTCATCTTGCAATTGAGCCAGGTGCTGACTGGAAGATAAACTGGGTTCTGTTGCTGAATTTATGAGTGATATTTTTTCATAAAACAATAGTTCAAGGTATTTTTCAGGCGGTTTGTAACGCTTGTATTGACGTATTTTTTTGCTTCGATACCTTCTAAAATCATTTTCAGGCGAGTGTCGTCAATCAGGATTTGGTCTGCGCCAGACCGACCAACATTAAACTCCCCCTGCTCCAGACGTTTACTCCAGATACAATAACCACTGCGGTCAAGGCACTGGGCGCTTCCAGCAGCGACGGTAAATCCACCCTGATACAAATCCTGTTAGGCTTACACCCTTATGATTCAGGTGATATATATTTTGATGATATTTTCATAAAGGACATCGGCTTTGAAAAAATAAGAGAAAATACCGCTACCGTATTACAAAACCCGGTACTGTTTAATGATACCGTACGAGTCAATCTGGCTTTAGGCAAGAACATTTCAGAAGAAAAACTTTGGCACGCACTGGATATTGCCCAGCTTGACAAACAGCCCATGCTGAGCATCCTGTACTTTATGTGGATGAAGCCGATGATGATGTCGACTTCAGTCGAAGAGAAATTCCGCCTCCATGGTGAGCAAACACCCTGACTTTGGAAGGTCAGGTCGCCTGTTCACTATGGAGGTGTATTTCTTAACCACTGTTGACTGGAACCACCGCAATGAGCGTTCACACAGTTATTTTTACAACCTCTTCCAATAAGTTCTCAGTTATATATATTTAATTTATACGTGGCTTATTTGTTACTTGAATTATTGATCTAACTTTTTGGTTAAGGTGAGCACTTTTATCAGTCTTTCTTTTTGAATACCCATTGCTATTTTTTTGCCTTCTTCCTGTTTACCAGCAAGGATTAGAGGAACGAGTTCTTCCTCTCGGGTTTTCTTAAAGGCTGCCCAGTTATCTGACATTTCCTTGAATTGCAGCTCTTTTCCTGCAGGAGCTTTCATGCTAGCAATCATTGCAGAGACAGCATCGGCAGAATCTTTGACTAATTTTTGTTGATCCGGCCCTCTTTTGTCAGGATTTTTAACCATGGTAATTAAAGCATCTCTTGCTTCAACGACTTTTTTATGAAGATCACCAAATTCACCGGCAATTGAAAAATTGGCACCCCATAAAAAACAAATAATTAATGATACTGATAATAATTTTTTCATTGAAATTTCCTTTTATATTAAGTATAAAATGAATTTGACTCTCTAATAATGAGAATTTACAAAATCTGAAAAGCAAAATATGTAGAAAAAAGTCTTATTTATAACCACCATACCCAATAAAAAACAATTTTATATTACTGTTTTTTATCTAACTATGTATGTATGAATAATTGTATGTATGAATAATTCAATTTTTCAACACCATAAAATTATAACATGAAGATGTTATGCAGTTCAACCTGAATAATACCGTTTTAAGCCTGACATCAGGGGGGGCATACTTTGATCAAAATTTAACCAAATAATAATTTAGCCCGCATATCATCATCCCATGCTGCCCGTTTTAGCTTACCTTTCATGCTATCTTTAACGGGAGACAGTTTAGCTCATTTATAATTCGTTCGGTTAAAAACCTTATTATGTATAGAGGCCTGGTTTCAAAACTTCAAGTGATTTTGATAAAAATCCCAGGCGGTTAATGATT
>JBHNNM010000359.1:0-2912 GCA_048563625.1 Gammaproteobacteria bacterium
GTGGGTGAGATGTTGATACTCATATTACCTATTGCTTATAAAACTGTCAGAAGCTTTATATTTCAACAGGTTTTGTGAGTATTAGCATCTTTCTTCACTCATCAGAGCGGAGAAGAGCCAAGATTTGTTATAAAACAACTTCAAAACAGCTGGTTACAAACAAATTGTTAAAGTACGTGTGAGCGAAACAGGGCACTCAAGGGTCGGCTGTCGCTCTAAACTTTAGTCATTAACGTTACAAAGGTATAGTTTATTGGCTACTTATGCCATTGGCGACATCCAGGGCTGTTTTGATGCCCAGGAATTTCTGCTGGAGAAAATTGCTTTTGATCCGCATAAAGACACCCTCTGGTTTGCCGGTGATCTGGTTAATCGCGGGGACAAGTCCCTGGAAACTCTGCGTTTTATTAAAAACCTCGGGGAGCGTGCTATATCCGTACTGGGTAACCATGATTTAACCCTGCTGGCCTTATCAGAAGGCTGTGAAAATATTAAGCACCATACTCTGGATGATATTCTCAATGCACCGGACAGAACTGAGCTGATAGACTGGCTGCGTACTCAACCCCTGCTGCACCACGATAAAGCACTGGGTTATACCATGGTACATGCCGGCCTACCGCCGCAATGGGATTTAAAGCTGGCCCAACAATGTGCTCATGAAGTGGAACAGGTGCTGAGCGGTGATAATTATCGGGAATTTCTTGCCCATATGTTTGGTAATGAACCCCGTAAATGGAAAAACTCCCTACAAGGCTGGGATCGTCTGCGTTTTATCACAAATAGTTTTACTCGGATGCGCTATTGTAAACCATCAGGCAAACTCAATTTTACTGACAAAGGCATTATTGGCAGTCAGAAAGAAGGTTATATTCCCTGGTATGAAGTCCCGAACAGAAAAAGTCAGGATTTAAAAATTATCTTTGGTCACTGGTCCACACTGTTCGGTCATACCAGCCAGCCTGATGTATTCGCCCTGGATACCGGCTGCCTCTGGGGCGGCAGTCTTACTGCCATGCGACTGGACAGTGCAGAACCGGAATTTGTAGCGGTGGAATGTGAAACTCCGGGGGAGTATAGGGGGTAGGTTTTAGGGAATTGAAGGGGGGCGTGGAATTTTTTGGTTTGAACTGCTAGTATTGGGGTTAACGCAGGGAAAAAGGGGACTTTCCTTCTACAGGCTTGTTGTAACAGGTTTTTACTACAGTATTTTTACTACATTAGTTAGCGGATAATTATGAGCAAAATCAAAGAACTTATTATTGATAACGGCGAAAAACAGAAAGCACAGGACAAGGCAAAACTGTTTATAACCTTTGCGGTTTACCTGCTGACAGCAGGGACTTTAATGGAATTTGTCAGCACGCCGGTATTACTGAAAATTCTTGGCTTTATGCTGGCCGGACAGGCTTTCTACTTTTTATGGAAAAGTAATAAACCTTCAGTGCTGTAAGCCACTGAACTGTTAAAGTATGAATCCACACATAAACCCCACGCTGGAAACGCTTTTTCAAACCACCGAAGACTGGTTTGCTAAAAAATTAGTTGACTTTGCCGAGCGGGTAACTGATAAACTGGTCAGCAAGGCAGAACAATCTAACGTTACCAGTATCCAGGCCCAGTGTTTTACGGCCATATACAGTATCCGAAGCATTGGCAGTCGTTCTATTACTCAGTTTACGGGGTCACTCAAAAAACATTTTCAGACTACAACCCTGAAACCCAGTCTGAATGATGATCTTTACTCCATTAGTCATAAACGTAAAAATAAGCTGGATCTGTTAACTACAAAAGATCTCGAAGACAGCCTGTCTTATGAAACCGCTATTGAAAAACTGCACAAAAGCAATAAGGAAGCGTTCGAGCACCTGGAAGTACGAATTTATGAATTATTAAAACAAAACGGGGAAACCATTTCCGGGAACCCCATCAGTGCTGAAACCATTATTTCAGCCTTTCGTGAGTCTCTGGATTTATTTGATTTTTCACCTGAAATACGTATAGAAGTTTATCAACACTCATTTAGCTGAACTGTTAAGCAGCTTAAATGAACAGCTGATTAATAAAGGGATCCTGCCAGAAATTGATCCGAATTATTTTATAAAAAAACTGGCCCGGCAGCCCCATTCCAGGTCTACTGACAGCAGTCAGGGTATTAACCAACCTCAAAACTTTGGACAGCCTGCCCCCGGTACAGGCAGCAGCGGACAGACTATAAACAGCCGCTTAGTTGATCTGGCCAATCGTATTTCCGGTCAGAATATACCCCCAGCAGGATCAGAACAAATTCCTAACCAGCCGGGCTTCGGCACAATGCCTCCAGACCAGGCAGGCACAGCCCTGTTTAACCCAGGTTCAATATCGGCACCCTCTGCGCCACCTCGGACTCAGGCAGCCCGCCAGGTAACCACTAATACCTAGGTACAGAATTCATCGTCTCAGCTCAGCTCACTTTTGGGTTATGGCGCTTCCGGGCAAAACACAAGAGGAAGCAGTGCCGAAAACAATAGTCTGCAGGTACTTAAGGATATTTATATAGAGGCACAGGATAAGGGTGTTTCCGGCCTGATGAGCTCTTCCTACAATAATAACCAGTATGATGTCAGTACCGATGAACTGGTGCAGGCGGTTGTTAATATTAAAAAATCAATCCATGATTATCAGCCGGATGACTCCAGTCATTCTATTGCCCGGAAAATACGGGAAAAAATACTTACAGATAATAACCGCTCTTCAGAAACAACTGAACTTAAGAATAAAAGGCTGTTTTTAATTGATATTATTGAAACTCTGTGGCTCTTCTCCGCTCTGATGAGTGAAGAAAGATGCTAATACTCACAAAACCTGTTGAAATATAAAGCTTCTGACAGTTTTATAAGCAATAGGTAATATGAGTATCAACATCTCACCCA
>JBHNNM010000360.1:0-2909 GCA_048563625.1 Gammaproteobacteria bacterium
GAACGGGATAAGTCTACTGGACTTTATCAGTTTGGTGTAGAACCTAATTATGGAATTTCATCCTGATGGGTAAATCATTGAAACGAAATGATAAAATCCTTAAAGACATACCTATGAATATCACCTGTTTAGCTTCATCCCTGGTTCTGAATTTCTGATGATGCACCCATTCAGTTTTCAGGGTGTGGAAAACGCTTTCTGATACAGCATTATCCCAGCAATGACCTTTGCGACTCATGGACTGAATAATGCCATGGTCATCTAATAATTTACGATGACTATCCGAAGCATACTGGCTGCCTCTGTCGGTATGCCAGATAAGCCCTTCAGATGGTTTTCGTTTCCATATAGCCATCAGTAAGGCATCATTAACCAACTGAGCTTTCATGGTTTTATCCATTGACCATTCTGGAAAACAGGTCAATAACAACCGCCAGATATAACCAGCCCTCATCGGTTGCAATATAGGTGATATCACCTACATAGTAGCGGTCAGGCTTTGTAACATTAAACTGACGTTCTAACAGGTTATCTTCAATCGGCTTATTATGTGCATATTCTGGCCGATCATGAACACTGATTCTGATTTATCGTGAACACTGTTTCTGAACCATCATGAACACCCATTCTGTTCTATTGTGAACACCGATTCTGATCTCATCGTGAACACTTGTACTGTTTTTCCAGAATCAGTGTTCACGATGGATCAGAATCCTTTCCCACACATTGATATTCAATAACTGCTAACCTCCCTGATTTTTATTGGGGAATGGTTATGCCAACAAAGAGACTATCAATGCGACAATTACGAACAATATTAAGGCTCAGACTGCAAGCCAAACTCAGCCTGAGACAGATCAAAACCAGCCTGAGATTAAGCCTGGGTGCGGTACAAAAAATCTGCAGTAAAGCAGAGGCTCTTGATCTGGACTGGCCCGCCATTGAACAACTGGACGATCAACAACTGGCCAGTCGGTTTTACCCCCAAGCCGATACCCGGGTTTCCAGCGCATTCCAGCTCCCTGACTGGTCAGAGGTCTATCGGGAACTCAAACGCAAAGGAATGACCAAGCTCCTGCTTTGGGAAGAATACACACAACAATACCCAAACCGCTGTTACAGCTATCCACAGTACTGCATGCTGTACCAGCAATGGCAAAAGAAACAGAAACGCTCCATGCGTCAGCATCATAAGGCGGGAGAAAAACTCTTTGTTGATTATGCCGGTCAAACCGTTCCTGTTGTTCAGCAGGACACTGGTGAAATTCAGTTTGCCCAGATTTTTGTTGCCGTATTAGGTGCTTCCAATTACACCTATGCAGAAGCTACCTGGAGCCAACGCCTGCCGGACTGGATCGGCAGTCATGTAAGAACCTTTGAATTTATAAAAGGGGTTCCCGTACTGTTAATTCCTGATAATCTTAAAAGCAGTACCACCCGGGCCTGTCGGTACGATCCGGATATTAATATGTCTTACCAGCAGATGGCGGCTCATTATGGTACAGCCATCGTTCCTGCCAGACCCCGAAAGCCTCAGGATAAAGCCAAAGCTGAAGTGGGTGTGCAGATTATAGAACGCTGGATCCTGGCTCGTTTACGTCATCAAACGTTCTTCTCACTGACAGAGCTCAATCAGCAGATCCATGGCCTGCTTGAAGAGGTCAACAACAAACCCTTTAAGCAGCTTAAAGGCACCCGGCAACAGTGGTTTGACTCGCTGGATAAACCGGCACTGCTGCCACTGCCCAAACAGGCGTTTGAGTTTACTGAAATCAAAACCGTCAAAGTCAATGTGGATTACCATATTCAGTTTGACGGACACCTGTATTCAGTACCTCATCATCTGGTGGGTGAAAAACTGGAAGTGCATGCCAAAGCATTCTTAATAGAGATGTACTTTCATAACCGGTGCATCTGTCAGCATGCCAGACAATACCATTGTGGTACCACCACCGTACCGGCCCATATGCCAGAGCGCCATAAGAAACACCATCAATGGACACCAGGGCGATTAATGAACTGGGCTAAGGATATTGGTGATGAAGTGCTTATCTGGGTTAAAAGCCAGTTGAAACAAAAGCAGCATGAAGAGCAGGCTTACCGGGTTTGCCTGGGCTTACTCAATCTGTCCCGACAATATCCTAATGAGCGTTTAAATAAGGCCTGCCAGATTGCCAATCATAAAAATCTCAACCGGCTGAAGCACATTAAGTCTATATTGCTCAGCAATCAGGATAAGTTACAGCCTGACTTCTTTGAACAGAAAGAACCTTCTTCATTACCACAGTCTCATGAGAACATTCGTGGCCCCAAAAGCTATCACTAACCAGGGAGTATCAGCATGTTAGAACAAACCATTACCCAACTTCGACAATTAAAACTCACCGGCATGGCCGATGCCCTGCCTGGCTAGATTGAGCAGCCGGGCACCTATGAAGGCCTGTCCTTTGAGCAGCGAATACAATTACTGGCCGACAGCGAAGCCCAGGAAAGAGAGCAGAGAAAGCAAAAGCGGCTGATTAAAGCCGCCCGCTTTAAACTGGTTGCACATGCCCAGGATATTGATTATCTGCATCCCAGAGGTTTACAGCAATCTGTCATGGCTTCACTTCTGCAATGTGACTGGTTAAACAAAGCTCAGAACATTCTGATCACTGGCCCCTGTGGCAGTGGTAAAACCTTTATTGCCTGTGCACTGGGGCATACGGCATGTATGAAAGGGCACAGTGTTAAATATTACCGGTTGTCCCGGTTATTAATGATGCTCACCCAGAGCAAAGCAGACGGCACTTACCTCAAAACACTTCAGTCTCTAGCCAAAACAGAGTTGCTGATCATTGATGACTGGGGACTGGAACCGTTAAAAGCGGTACAACGTAATGATTTAATGGAACTGATGGATGATCGCC
>JBHNNM010000361.1:0-2902 GCA_048563625.1 Gammaproteobacteria bacterium
CTGAACGGGATAAGTCTACTGGACTTTATCTGTTTGGTGTAGAACCTAATTATGGAATTTCATCCTGATGGGTAAATCATTGAAACGAAATGATAAAATCCTTAAAGACATACCTATGAATTACTATAACTTAGAACACCGTAGAGTGACTGGCTGTAGGTACTGTGTTTACGGGGTTTATGAAAACATGGATGTTTTCACAATCACTGGGATAAGAACTTTGTTCAAAACAAGTTTTGAAAAGTTCTAAACCGATACATGGATGTACTTGAGCGTCCCCGGAAATACAGTACCTGTAGACAGGCACGGTTAGGTAAGGCTGAATAGATACAATAAAACACTGACAGTCAGATATTTAAAGCATATAATTTTGTAAATATTTTTAATAATTTAACGGTAACCACCATGAATGGCGATGATCTTTTAGCCCTGCAGGCAGAACTGGGCGGTGAACTGGGGTTTGATACCTTGGCAGTTCGGGCCGGCTATCAAAGAACCAACGAGGCAGAACATAATGAGGCGATCTTTCCCACCTCAAGTTATGTGTACCAGTCTGCGGCACAGGCAGCGGCGCGTTTCAGCGGGGATGATCCGGGTAATATTTATTCCCGTTTTACCAATCCCACCGTGCGTACTTTTGAAGAGCGGCTGGCGGCTCTGGAAGGAGCTGAGTCCTGTGTAGCCACCGCTTCCGGAATGGCCGCTATTATGAGTACTTGTCTGGGGCTGTTAAAAACCGGAGATCATATTGTTTCATCTAGGGCTATTTTCGGCTCTACTGTGGTGCTGTTTAATAATTTTATGGCCCGTTTCGGTGTGGACACCACATATGTGGATTTAACCGATCTGTCAGCCTGGGAAGCAGCCATACAGGACAATACTCGGATCCTGTTTCTGGAAACTCCGTCGAATCCTCTGGTGGAAATTGCTGATATTGCTCAACTGGCTAAACTGGCACATCAACATGATTGTCTGCTGGTGGTGGATAACTGTCTATGTACCCCAGCCCTGCAAAAACCGTTGGCTTTAGGTGCTGATGTGGTGATTCATTCTGCCACCAAATACATTGATGGGCAGGGGAGAGGTATTGGCGGTGCTGTGCTGGGCTCCAAAACCCTGGTGGGTGAAGAGGTTTATAGTGTTCTAAGAACTACGGGCCCCACCATGAGTCCATTTAATGCCTGGATTTTCCTGAAAGGTCTGGAAACCCTGAATCTGCGTATGCAGGCACATTGTAGTAATGCCAGGGTACTGGCTTTGTGGCTAAGTGAGCATCCGGCGGTAGCTAAAGTCCATTATCCGGGTCTGAAGGATCATCCCGGTCATGAACTGGCGGCCTGGCAGCAGTCTGATTTTGGCGGTCTGCTGTCTTTTGAACTGCATAACAGCAGTCGTGAAGCCGCCTGGCAGGTCGTGGACAGTACCCGCTTATTATCTATCACCGCCAACCTGGGGGATGTTAAGTCTACTATTACTCATCCGGCCACCACTACCCATGGGCGGGTACCGGAGGAAGACCGTCTTAAAGCGGGGATAACCGACGGCCTGCTAAGAATTGCTGTGGGTCTGGAAACCATTGATGATATAAAAAATGATCTTCAGCGGGGACTGGGTAAGCTTGTCTGAGGCTTTTGAGTATCAGTGCTATCAAACGCCGCAGGTCAGGGCACTGGTCTGGTCGCTGCTGAGTCCGGCTCTGTCGGTAAAATCAGCAGACTATCCGGCCTGTGTGGATGAGTCATGGTGTGAACAGATCTATGCTCAAATAAAAACACCGCTGGAGCAGCTGGATAAAGCACCACAGCCCTTAATAAACTGGCTGGAACAATACCGTTCCTGGCGTCTGGGTATTCGCTTTGAAGCCTACTGGGGCTTTATTCTGGAACTTCTTAAACAAAACGGCCAGATACAGACCTGGGTATCCCATATTCAGGTTCATTCCGCTCAGAATAAGCCGGCTAATAAACAAACCCGCGGAGAGCTGGATTTTGTTTATCAGGATAAAGCTGGTCAGCTTTATCATCTGGAACTGGCGGTTAAATTTTACCTGTTAAAATCGGATGAGTTTGGTTATGAACGACTGATTGGCCCGAATGGCCAGGACTGGTATGAGCGTAAACTGATCCACTTGTTTCAGAAACAACTGCCGTTATCGGCGACTTCTGAAGCCAGACATCAGCTGGCACAACTGGAAGCCTTTAAAAATATCCCAGCAGATGAAATTAATTGCCGCCAGCAGGGTCTGATTAAAGGGATGATTTTTCTGCCGGTGACCGGAGTGGGTGAACTGAATAAACATGAACGGCAGTGTATAAATCCAGAGGCACTGACTGGTCTATGGGCTACTCAGGACAACTGGGCACTGGCCGACCCTGGACAGACCGGCCGGATGGGTTATCCTGGAAAAACTTAACTGGCTGGTGCCGCAGGTGTTTTCAGAGCTGGAGGACCGGCTTTACACATTTAAGGAAATGGATTATAAAATTAAAATTCATTTTCATGCTACCAAACGCAGTCTGTTTATTGTCCGTCTGGATTATAATGAACAGCAACAGCTCTGGCTGGAACAGCAGCGCATTATGGTGGTGGACCGTTACTGGCCCAGTTATAAAAAGCCGGCAAAAGATGAACAGGCCGGTAAAAAAGTACCCGAGTCGTCAGCTGAAAACAGCTCCGATTCAATAATAATTGAGGGAATTCCTGTTAATGCATAATAAACTAAAGTTTAGAGCGACAGCCGACCCTTGAGTACCCTGTTTCGCTCACACGTTCTTTAACAACTTGTTTGTAACCAGCTGTTTTGAAGTTGTTTTTATAACAAATCTTCAAAACGCCTTAAAACATCCGTATCTGGCGGCTGGAATTTTGGGGACTTACTATCCCACCAGTCCCGAACCCTAAC
>JBHNNM010000362.1:0-2896 GCA_048563625.1 Gammaproteobacteria bacterium
TAGAACACATCTCACGGCAGTCCAAGGCCAGCAGCTTAGTTACTTTGGCTGTGGGAGAAAGGAGGTCAGAGGCACTGCCGGCCAGAGGCTGCAATTAATCATCCCTGTCACTCCTGCTGCCTGACAGCTGCTGCGGCTGAGCAGTGGCACAACAGCCACAATAGGGGTTCATGTAAACGGCATGCCTTTACCGTTAGCTCATCAACTAAACCAGCTTGATACATGTTTTAATAAAAGCGCAAGAAACCGGGCTTTAAAATGACTGTAAACATGACTTACTTTCATACAGTACTTTTTTCAGCACAGGTGCTTGAAAATGAGTCGAATGAGCATCAGTATATCGCTTGTGAGTGCCGCTAGGCAGAAAAATGATATTTTTTACACGGAAGTTGTAATGCCACTGCAATTCTTACAGCCTTAAATGTGATATCATTATATAGAACAACTCTTTGTGGTTCTGATAGTGTGGTCAAAATATATGGCTGGGCTGCTGACTTTACTTTGACGTGGTTGTTTTGGGGTCAGTGTCCAAGTCTGTTGCTAATTGCACATGGTGAATACATTCATTTCACATGACAGCACATGTTGTTTTTTTGTATCCATCGAATGAATTTTACTTTGTTTGCCGGTCTTGTTGGCTTTTCACAAGGCAGTGTTATAAAGCATGCTCTTAAGTTAATTCATTGCACAGCTACATGGACTGTCTTTTAAAGTGTATTGCAATGCAACATACACTGAAGATCAGTATTCGGGCCATGCAGTAATGCAGCCAAGCAAATGCCCATAATTTTGAAAGACTGACCTGGAACAGTGGTTGTCACAGATGGTTATGTGTGGTAATGGATGGAAGAGTATGGTAATCCAAATGTAGGAGGTACTCCAAGAAAACACAGAGAAGCCAAGTGCAGTCAACAAACACTGGCTGAAGACAATCAGTACTGATAGCACAGTCGCAGTAGAAGCATTTTACCAGTACAACACACACTTTGCTGAACTGAACTGAAACCATTCCCAAGACAGTGACAGCAGGAGAGACAAAAAAAGTCACCCAAAACTCGCCATACGAAACAACTGCAGTGAATTCATGTTTTTATGTGTATAGAGATCGACGTCAAACAGGTGTAGTTTGTAGTAAAAGTGAACAACAGACATCTTGCAGATTGTCTAATTTTGTTTCGGAAACTTCATTTTTAAGCTTGGAGTAGTCACCATGTAATGTTCTTTAATCAGACTGTCCACTCGTGTGCCCTCATTCATGATGCTGCGAACACGTGGTTTGAGTGCGTTGACCACTGCATGTGTCTGCTCCACCCCCTGTTCCCCATGCAAGGCCATGCCAAATCCCCAGCTTTCCATCCATTTGCACACATGCTGTTCTAACATATGTTGTTTGGGTGTCACTGATTCCTGGGGGAATGTGCGTCTGAAGTAAGACATGTATTTCTTGACTGCCTTCTCAGCCTTGGCGATGTCATCCTTGCTGACTGGACTGTCATGCCCCACTAATGAATGCACAGATGAGTACAGAGTGTTCAGCTGAAAGAATGCTTTGGAGATTTCCTTGGCCCTGTCAATGATTTTCTTTGTCTGTGTGTGTTTTCGACACACTCTTTTGATTCTGTGAGCAATGTCTGTGTGGGTTTCTTCTTTGAGATATTTGTTTGCATGATTCCCCACAAAACTTCTTCCGTGGTAGGCTTCTACGTGGATGTTGTTCTTTTTCAAAGTTGTTTCTAAGCTTGAGGCAATAGGGCCAACTCTTTCTGCAAGATTACAGTTTGCTTTCAGCTTGGAAATCATTTCCTGAATGACAGCAAGCAGTTTCTTGGTTTGTGCCTGTGGGCGTGTGTCTGATTCTAGCTGCAGTATGTACCTCTGTTCTTTTTTGTACAGTGATTTAAGTGATTTGAGCTGGGTCACATAAAAGCCAAACTTGCTAGTTTTGTCCACCTCACCACTGTTCTTGACTATGTCCTTAGCAATGGAGACATCTAGCTCATGGCAGAATTTTTCTAGCAGATGATGATGTTTCTGCGTCACGCCTAGTAGGATGTGCAGATAGGGAGGACACACATGTGACAGGCTAATTTCGGACACAGGCTCAGAACACACATTGTTGACAAATTTAGCCTGTGATTTGTTACCCCTACCCTGAGCCTGAAAACTCTGGAAATCTGCTTTGAGCAAATTCAATGTTCTTTCGTCAGATGGAATGCATTGTTGTGGTGGTTTCTGTATTTTGTCCTTTGTAGTCAAACACCAGAGACACGGATGGACTCCTTGTGCTCCGGACAGTCCATAGATTTTACACAAGAAATCATAGTCACCACACAAAAATAGTCTTACACGTTTGTCATGCCACACCATGGACTGTAAATCGAGAATGTCATCTCTGAAAACCTCACTAAACACTCTCTGCAGGTTTACTGTACTGTCTTTCTCATTAAACAAGGAAATTATAAACGTGTTGTGCTTGGAATTGGGGTGATCAACGTTTACTAATTGTAAACACAACTTGAAGCTGCCTCCACCATGGTCGCCACCAATTTTGATCCATAATTCATCTTCTGGAATGGCCCCATGTTGCCAGGTCAGCAGATTCTGGTGGTGGAATTCATCTAACAGATCCTCTACAAATGATGGCAAATGTCTAACTTTTGCGACAGGTGTTCTGCGATTTGTTTCATTTCTCTTTTTGCTGCAGTCCTGCACTACAAAGTCCACATATTTTATTTCAAAATGGTCTTTAAGGGAAACAGTCTTGTAGTCACGTTCTTTTTTTTTCACATTGAAACTTTACACCGCGTGCAGCTAACAGCTTTTTCAGGCGTCTAAGCTGGCACCAGGTTAGTCCTGTATTGTTTTTGATATGTAGTCCCTCCCTACAGTCAAATCT
>JBHNNM010000363.1:0-2876 GCA_048563625.1 Gammaproteobacteria bacterium
GCCTGACTTTGGAAGGTAGGCTGTTCACTATGAAGGTGGTATTTCAGGTTTGTTCATTTAACCACTGCTGACTTAAACCACCGCAATGAGCGTTTACACAGTTATTTTTACACCCTCTCAGTTTATACTGCAAATATTTCCGACTATTCACGCAATGAACTGGAAGTGTTATTTCTTTTGCTGGCATTGTTTGTCGCAGTTAATGGACTGCAGCGTCACGCCCTGATACTGAAAATGTCCAGAAGTATTGAACAGGGATCGTTAATCCCTTTAAAGCTGATTTTAGTTACTTTTTTCCTGTCCATGGTGATCACCAATGACATTGCCTTAATGGTTATTGTGCCGTTAACCCTGTCTCTTAATACCACCCACAAGGATTTGCTGGTGATATTTGAAGCGCTGGCGGTTAATGCAGGTTCTGCCATGTCACCTTTTGGCAACCCGCAAAACCTGTTTATTTACTGGTATTACGATTTACAGCCTCTGGAATTTATAGCCACTATAGCGCCTTTTGCCATATTCTTTTTAATTATTTTAATTATGGCCTCATGGTTTATTAAAACCAGCCATGAGTCAGCAATAGAGCATAGCAATATTAAGCTGAACCGAACCGCTTATATTTATGTGCTCCTGTTGTTTATAGTGTCACTGGTAGTATTACATATATTGCCCATAATCTCGGCCCTGATAGTGATCATTTATGCTTTAATCTTTGATCGAAAAACACTGCGTATTGATTATGCCCTTTTATTCACTTTCTTTTTCTTTTTTGGTCTGGCAGAAAATTTAAAGCTGCTGTTTGAGTCACAGATACAGGCTTCTGAACATGTGTTTGTATTTTCTGCATTAAGTAGTCAGCTAATGAGTAATGTGCCGGCCACCTTATTATTTGCCAATTTTACCCAGAACTGGGAAGCTCTGTTATGAGGTACCAATGCAGGTGGATTCGGCAGCCTGTTTGGATCATTTGCCAATCTTATTGCCTATAAGCTGTATATTGATCATAAGACAACGAATAACCCCATGGCCTTTACCACTAAATTTCTACTTATTGGATATATTGCTTTTTTTATGTCTATAGTGCTTTATTACGCAGTGCACTATTAAGGATAATGGCTTTCCCCTGCCATGTATCCTGTTCCTGTAAATAATCTTCAATGGCCTGGGTAGGGCGCATTTTTTCTTTTGTCCAGGCAGGGGCGATCAGTTCATCCCAGCGGCTGGCTACAGCAGCCAGTCTCTGTACGGCAATATCCGGTGACAGATGTTTCAGGAACAGAGTGACTTTATGAATATACTCATCCAGTTCAATGGGCTGAAATTTCCCCAGCTGGTACTGTAAGGCCAGGGGCGTGTTGCTTAGTACATGAAGATTATGCAGTTTGACATTATTAACAGGCAGTTCATTTAAAATCTGTGCTGTTTCAATCAGCTCCTGATCGGTTTCTCCGGGTAGTCCGAACATAAGATGGATACCGATATCCACGACGGTATGCTAATGCAGTTTTTCAATGGCTTCATAACCGCGCTGAACATTATGACCGCGCTGCAGAAAGTCCAGATGATGATCAAAAAAACTTTGCAGGCCCAGTTCAACCATAACGTAATGTGTATCATGAGTCTGTTTCAGCAGGGGCAGGATGCGTTTGGGTAGACAGTCAGGCCGGGTGCCTAAAACCACGCCATTAATATTATCCTGAGCCAGGGTAATATCAAAGCGTTGTTCCAGTTCTGATACCCGATCAAAGGTATTGGTATAGGACTGAAAATAAACCAGAAAAGATTTAGCACGATACCGTTTAGCTATTTTATCCCGGTTAATAATTATCTGATCCTGTAGTGATTTATCCCGTTCCAGATGATAAGCTGCCGATCCCCATTCGTCGCAGAAAATACACAGGGGCATTCTGGAATTAGGCTGACGGTTGGGACAGGTTTCAGCAATACTGACCGATACCTTATAAACTTTTTCACCAAAACGCTGTTTGTAAAACTGACTAATAGGGTAGTAACGTTTGCCTTCCCATCTCATTGATGCGTCCAGCCCTTAATATAATTGCTGACCAGTGAGCTAATCAGTTCTTTCGGGTTGCAGGCAGAGGTTATAAACAGGTTGTCGTTAATAGACAGGGTGCATATCCCGTGTACGCTGCTCCAGAGTACACGGCTGGTGCGTATGATTTCCTGTTCTGAAGATTCTGGTTTAATGCGTTTAAGTTCCGTTTCAATTAGAGAAAACAGGCTGTTTACCTGACTAAGATACCAGTCCGGAAGAGGTTCATTCCCCAGTACATCAGAATCAAAAATCAGTGTCCAGAGCCCCGGGTGCTTGTGAGCAAATTTAAGATAAAGATTGGCATAAGCCAGAATATTGTCTTCTGGACTGTGGTGCTTTATATCAAGCTGTAAACAATCTTCGTACAGGCGTTTTAAGGTGCGGGCATTAACATGCAATAGTAGATCAGGCAGGTTTTTAAAAATCTGGTACAGAGTGCCTACTGTATAACCCATTTTTGTGGCAATCTGGCGTGTACTTAAAGCACTGGCAGGTTTAGTATTGAGTAATTGCTCTGCAGAACTCAGTGCCAGCTCGGTTAACTGTTCGCGTGTATGGTCGCTACGACGGGCCATAAATTTTCCTGACTTTTTTAAGTTTTTAGTATTATAAGTGAAAATGGAGTTCAGTTCATAAATTGTTAAAAAACAAATTGTTGGGTTTATGTGTTGACAGATAAAACCATTATATGCTAGGTTTAAATAAGGTTGTTCTCCGCTTTAATGAGTGAGATTTTGTCCAAAATAGAACATGCTCTGCTCATCAGGAATGGAGGTTTGCCTGATTTTTAGTTTAAAATATTCGGTATCCCGAATCCCTC
>JBHNNM010000364.1:0-2871 GCA_048563625.1 Gammaproteobacteria bacterium
TTTTTTTATATCTCTGAGCTTACAGGGCCGGCAATGTTCCAGAGCCACCAGGATCTGCTCATTGATATCCAGGGTAGTCTGTCCAAGCGATTTAATCTCTTTTTTAACAAGCTTCAGTTTTTCTTTTTCTATGGCTAACATTATCCATACCTTCCAGTAATATAATCTTCTGTTTTCTTCAATGTCGGATTAATAAATATGGTTTCCGTTTCATCGTATTCAATTAAGTCGCCCATATGAAAAAAGGCAGTCATATCAGCAACCCGTCCGGCCTGCTGCATATTATGGGTGACAATAATAATGGTATAATCTTTCTTAAGTTCCAGCATAAGCGCTTCAATTTTTTCTGTTGAAATGGGATCCAGCGCGGATGTGGGTTCATCCATAAGAATAACGTCAGGCTGCACTGCAATGGTTCTGGCAATACATAAGCGCTGCTGTTGTCCTCCGGATAATGAGGTGCCGGGCTCAGATAATTTATCTTTAACCTCATTCCATAAACCAGTCTGAATAAGGGATTTTTCCACTAGCTCATCACAGGCCGGCCCTTTTTTAACAATGCCGTGTTTTAAGGGGGCATAGGCAACATTATCATAGATGGATTTGGGAAACGGATTAGGCTGCTGGAACACCATGCCGACCCGCTTTCGTACTGCGACTTCGTCTACATCCCGATCATAGATATTTTTTTTATCAATAATGATATCACATTCAATGCGAACGCTATTGATCAAGTCATTCATGTGGTTAAGACAGCGTAAAAAAGTCGACTTGCCGCACCCAGAAGGCCCGATAAGAGCGGTTATCTGGTTTTCATAAATATCCATGGTAATACCATGCAGGGCCTGGTTATCACCGTAGTATAAATTGAGATCCTAAACAGATACTTTTGTTTTTAAATTTTTTTTCATTAATAAACCTGTTTAACTGAACAGAACTCTTAACAACTTTTAACCTTGTTAAATACAGAGATTCTGAATGGTTACCATTTAACTTCAAATTTTTTGCGTAAATAAATTGCCAGGGCATTAAGCGTAATCAGTATGCTGATTAATACCATAATACCGGCTGCGGTGCGTTCAATATAAGCACGCTCGGGCATGCCCGCCCAGGTAAATATCTGTGCCGGCATAACGGTGGCGGCTTCAAAAATAGAGCCCGGTGCATCAGGAATAAAGGCAATCATGCCGATAATAATCAGCGCTGCTGTTTCACCCATGGCCTGGGCCAGGCCGATAATAGAACCGGTCATAATACCGGGAAATGCCAGGGGCAGAACATGATCCTGAACTACCTGCACTCGCGTCAGTCCCAGACCATAGCCTGCCTGACGAATACTGTCCGGTACACTGCGTAGAGCCGCCCGGGAGCTGACAATAATAATGGGCAGAGTCATCAGAGCCAGTGTCAGACCACCCACCAGCGGCGAACTGCGGGGCATACCAAATAGGTTGATAAATACTGCCAGCCCCAGCAGACCAAATAAAATAGAGGAAATAGCCGCCAGGTTGTTGATATTGAGTTCAATTAACTGTGTCCAGCGATTGTCATCAGCAAATTCTTCCAGATAGACAGCGGTCATGACTCCCAGTGGAAAAGCCACCACCATGGTAACTATCAGGGTCAGTACTGAACCGACAATGGCTGACTTAAAGCCGGAGTTTTCAGGTATCTTGGAATCACCATGGGTAAAAAAGATTTTATTAAAGCGCATTTCAACTTTGCCATCATGGTTCATGGTATCAATCAGCTTGCGGTATTTATCTTTAAGTTTAGCGCTTTGTCATAAAAATTTCATATTTGAAATATCTGTGTCATGATTCAGGGTAAAAACAGTAGCTGAAGACAGTCACTCTACGGTGCTGTGGGTTATACTGAATAGCTGCTTAAAAGCTAAAAAAAGCTGAATAAAAAACGGAAAAATGGGTGTTTAATCTGAAACTTAAAGCTATATTTAACTGGCTGTTAAAAAAACTGTTGCTGCTGTTTACGGTTTTATTACTGTTGTCATTGATACTGGTCGGCAGTTTAAACCTGTTTAATCCGCCTGTATGGATGTGGAAACTGCAGCGGCAGATCATACCACCGAATAATTTTCCGGTCATAATACAGCAGCAATGGGTTAATGGAGACAGGATTTCTGAACCGATGAAACTAGCTGTGATTGCAGCGGAAGATCAGTTATTTCCCCGGCATTCGGGCTTTGATTTTAATTCAATTAAACATGTTGTTTCTGCCAGTGGACAGGGTAAAGCCGTCCGAGGTGCCAGTACCATTAGTCAGCAAACCATTAAAAATCTGTTTTTCTGGGAGGGGAGAAGCTGGATACGTAAGGCACTGGAAGCCGGCTTAACGGTTATTCTGGAGTTAATGGTCAGTAAACAGCGGATCCTGGAAGTCTATCTGAATATTGTGGAGTTCGGCCCGGGAATATTTGGTGTGGAAGCGGCCAGTCAGACTTATTTTCATAAACCAGCAGCCCGGTTAACTTTTCATGAAGCCGCACGGCTGGCCGCAGTATTACCTAACCCTTATCGATACAGGGTTATTAATCCATCTGCCTACACCCAGAGCCGGGTGCACTGGATAGAAAAACAGATGAGGCAGCTGGGACTGGCCTGGCTCAGGCCTATTGCACCGAACCCATAGACGGGTTACGGGTATTTTTTATTTCGCTGATACCTGCAAGCCGGGTCAGTGTGTCCACTGGGCCATCGGGAAATAACCGGTACAGGTACTGCAGACTGATATGGCTATACTATTCCGGACACACAACTTAAAATACTTTTAAAAAGAGAGTGTGTTCAAAATGACAGATAAAACAAGACAAGCAAAGAGCTATACCCCGGAATTCAGAGAATCGGCAGTACA
>JBHNNM010000365.1:0-2869 GCA_048563625.1 Gammaproteobacteria bacterium
GCGTGTGCTGGGGCTAAAATTTGGTTATATATTGCCGGCAATGCGTGCACTACACACACGACGCGACAGCGGGAAGCTGACCAATCGGAAAGCGCCGTTGGTACACAGTAGTGCGTGAGCACCGCTCGCGGAGAATAAAACCAGCCGGTTTCGGGCGGCTCGCACATCATTCCCTTTTGAAGTCGCATTCAAACGGTAACCATGCCTCCCAAAGTTAGCTCCAAGGGCGCCAAGAAAGCCGGCAAGGCAAAGGCTGTTCGCTCCGGCGACAAGAAACGCAAGAGGAAAAGGAAGGAAAGCTATGCCATCTACATCTACAAGGTGCTGAAACAGGTGCACCCCGACACTGGCATCAGTAGCAAGGCCATGTCTATCATGAACAGCTTCGTCAACGATATCTTTGAGAGAATCGCCGCTGAAGCTTCCAGACTGGCCCACTACAACAAGCGTTCCACCATCACCAGCCGGGAGATCCAGACCGCTGTCCGTCTCTTGCTGCCCGGTGAACTGGCCAAGCACGCTGTCAGTGAAGGCACCAAGGCCGTCACCAAGTACACCAGCAGCAAGTAAAAAGTCTGCTGACACGTTGTACACCCACCAAACCTGCATCACAAAGGTCCTTCTCAGGACCGCCTTCTTTTTCCCAAGTCAGTTAGGTTTTCTTCTTGCTCAAGTTGTTCAGGCCTATTTGTTGTTACCTTCGTTGGTCTTCATGACACACGTTCACTACAATATCTAAGGCATTCATTGTACACACCACCGTGATCACAACGTGCTTGCATGCACACACACACACACACACACACACACACACGTACGCACGCTTTGAAAGCGTCATTAATCATCGTTATGTGCATGCCTATGTAGCCTAGCAAGAACAGATTGTAAGTGAGAATAGGCTATAGCATAGTCTCAATCCCTGACTACTACACCCCCCCCCCCCTCTCTCTCTCTCTCTCTCTCTCTCTCTCTCTCTCTCTCTCTCTCTCTCTCTCTCTCTCTCTCTCTCTCTAGTAAGGACTAGTCAGCTTTCGACCGTGAACCTCAGTCCTTGTCAAACACTTTGGAGTTGCAGTCCTGTCTGATTGCTGATACAATTACTGACACGAGTTTTTCCTTTTCTTTGGTCCTCTCAGTTTGACGTTGTTTGATGCCGCCCGCTGTAGCTAATTATTTCGATGAGCCCGGCTGGCCGCAGTAACTTGCTGAGCTGGTTTAATGCCCATGCCGCCCGCGGCGCTGATTACTGACTCGTGCACTAAAACCGCTTTGTTTCAAAGTTTCCACTTTCAAAATGTCTGGCTTCAACCGCCGCCGTTTTTACTCGCACTGTTGTTACCATTATCTAGTCATCAGTGCACAGAGGCGAACGAACGACTGAGGCCGACTAGACTGAGCAAGCTTCTGGAAATGAAAGGCCGCCGGACTGACTGATGAGGCTTTGTTGTTGTTGTTGTTGTTGTTGTTGTTGTTGTTGTTGTTGTTGTTGTTGTTGTTGTTGTTGTTGTTGATGATGATGGTGGTGGTGGTGGTGTCAAGATTGTTGTGACTGACTTGCTGTGTCAGTGTTGTGTGACACTGAGTTGCCGCGGGCGCGGGCCTGCGGCGGCACTGACCTTCAAGTAGTAGTCGTGACTGAGTTTGCAGACTGAAACGTAAAGCAAGTTAAGAAGAGTCAGCGGCGGCTAGACAGGCTGAGCCGCGGTTTTTATACACGCAAGCAAGTTGCTGTTGTTGTTCAATGCTTAAGAACAAAACTAACACGAGTATTATAAACTGATCAGTCCAGTGCCTAGTCAGTCAGTCAGTCCGCTTAGTCAGTGACACTGATTTGGAGAAGCTTGCTCTCTCGCCGCCGCCGCCGCCGGCCCCAGTCGTTCGCCGTTCCACCTGTGTGCACTAGATAATAACAACAACTACACAGTAATGCCGCCCGCCACCCACTTGAGACTGCACTGCACCTGTTGTTGCCACTGACCCGCTTGGTTTAGCACACTGGCCGTTTGATTGAAACTGACAACTTGGCAGTACTCAATGAAAACAACAGGAAAACGGCTCTAGCCGCAGACTCGTCGTCTTTAGCTTGATGTTTACTTTGAATCGTCGGGTTTTGTGCCGCAAATTTTCATTGGTCACAAATGGGGAAACGGAGTTACAAGGCGCAGCGAGAGCGCGAGCAGTATAAAAGGGTGCGAGAGGCGCATTTTTGTACTCAGATTGTAGAAATTTGAACAAGTCTGCGTATCGTCATGGCTCGTACCAAGCAAACCGCCCGCAAATCGACCGGAGGAAAGGCTCCTCGCAAGCAGCTGGCAACCAAGGCGGCGCGTAAGAGCGCTCCTGCCACCGGAGGCGTCAAGAAGCCCCATCGTTACAGGCCCGGTACCGTGGCTCTCCGTGAGATCCGTCGTTACCAGAAGAGCACTGAGCTGCTGATCCGCAAACTGCCCTTCCAGCGTCTGGTCCGTGAGATCGCCCAGGACTTCAAGACCGATCTCCGTTTCCAGAGCTCCGCTGTTATGGCCCTGCAGGAGGCTAGCGAGGCTTACCTGGTCGGTCTCTTTGAAGACACCAACCTGTGCGCCATCCACGCCAAGCGTGTGACCATCATGCCCAAGGACATCCAGCTGGCTCGCCGTATCCGTGGAGAGCGTGCTTAAGAAGGACGCCGCACCTGCCACAGCCACTACATTCAAATACATCACGGCTCTTTTTAGAGCCAACTTCATTTTTACAAGCGAGTTGGACTGTCTTTGCTGTGTAGTTGTTCTTCTTCTCTCGTCATTATGTAAATTTTGTTTTTGTTTTTGCGCTGTTCGTTTATAATTGGGTTTACAACCGATAAGCCTGCCGCCTTTTCTCCACACTC
>JBHNNM010000366.1:0-2868 GCA_048563625.1 Gammaproteobacteria bacterium
CAGGAAGGTGTTAGCAGTTATTGAATATCAATGTGTGGGAAAGGATTCTGATCCATCGTGAACACTGATTCTGGAAAAACAGTAAAAGTGTTCACGATGAGATCAGAATCGGTGTTCACGATAAATCAGAATCAGTGTTCATGATCGGCCAGAATATGCACATTCGGGAGCAAGGCAACCTCGACCTTGCCAGTGAAGAGACCGTCTGGCTCAAGCCGGTCCTCACGGAACCCATCTTTTTTTATATTTCAAGAATTTACCTTGATTTTTTTATTGGAATGGATAATATTTACCCTACTTATGAATATACAGGGAGGTTATTATCCATGGCTAAGAATAAAAATAAGACCGGAGCCTGTGAGAAGGCTAAACAGATCATTCGTAAAGGCGGTGGAATGATTAAAACCTCTGAGGCGATTAAAGCCGGAATACATCCTAGAACGCTTTATCAGCTGCGGGATACGGGAGACCTTGAACAGATCTCCAGAGGAATTTACCGGCTAGCTGAGATTGAAACTGTTTCAAACCCCGACCTTGTTATTGTTGCTACGAGAATACCTAATTCTGTCATCTGCCTTATTTCAGCACTGTCTTTCCATGAAATCACAACACAGATTCCCCATGAAGTTTCTGTCGCAATACCAAAGGATAGCAAACCTCCAGTGATCGATTATCCACCAATACAATTTCATAAATTCTCTGAAAATTCGTTCCAGGCAGGAGTTGAAAAACATCAAATTGATGGTGTTACCGTCAATGCTTACAACCCGGAAAAAACACTGGTAGACTGCTTTAAATTCCGGAACAAAATTGGAATGGATATCGTGCTTGAAGCTCTGAAACTCTACAAAAGTAGAATGAAATTTAATCATAAAAAACTTCTTGATTATGCAAAGATTTGTCGGGTCGACAAAGTGATGCTTCCATATCTGGAGGCAAGTCTATGAAATCAACTAAAAATATCTCTGCCTCTGTAAGGCAACGACTTCTTAATCGATCAAAGACTGATAAAAGGCCTTTTAACGAACTGCTTCAGTATTATGCAATGGAACGGTTCCTCTATCGGCTATCTAAATCCAGTCATGCTGATCATTATATTCTGAAAGGTGCTTTGATGCTGAGGGCGTGGCGTTCACCAGAATTCAGGGCGACAATGGATATTGACATGCTTGGCCGAACCAGTAATGAAGAAGCCAATATAGTGGCTCAAATCCGGGACATCATTGCTCTTGATGTTGATTCGAATGGACTTGTATTTGATCCTGATTCAATTCAGACAGAACAGATAACTGAGGATGCTGACTATGAAGGAATCAGGATAAGGTTTCGCGGTCTTTTAGGTACTGCACGAATTAATATGCAGATTAACATAGGTTTTGGAGACATCGTTTATCCTGAACCTGAGGAAGCTGATCTCCCAACCATGCTGGACTCGCCAGCTCCCAGACTTCTTTGTTATAGCCGAGAGAGCTCTATTGCCGAAAAATTTGAAGCCATGGTGAAGCTTGGCTTCTTGAATAGCAGAATGAAAGACTTTTATGATATCTGGCTTTTATCACGACAGTTCCATTTTGAACAAGCAACACTGGCGGAAGCAATCAGGCTAACCTTTGAACAGCGAGGAATAGTATTACCATCGGATATTGATGCATTCAGTGAAACTTTTATTGATACAAAACAAAGTCAATGGATGGCCTTTTACAAACGGCTCAAACAGGATCATATCCCTGCATCTTTTCAAGACATTGTTGCAGAAGTTGAATCCTTTCTGCTCCCAATAGTTTCATCCATCTTCCAAGAAACACCAACTATTACATCTTGGAGGCCTGCTGGCCCTTGGTTATAAATTTTGTTGCAAAACCTCAGCACTTATCAACAGGTGAAGAGGGGTTGCACATCCACATCCCTACACATTCATTTTTTACCGACGCTTCATATTTAAGAAGATTGCAGATAATCTTCTTAAATATGTAACAAACACCAACCCGCCTTTCTGACGTTTTTCCTCTCCATCCGGTAAATAAACCCAGTATTGCTGCAATCTACCCACTGCGGGCAGATGTGCGGCCAACAAACCGGAAATAACCCGAGAGGATAATGTGGATACAAACGCCAACCCTGATACTGCCGAGCAGCCAGAAAACGAATCCAATGGATACGCCATAGTTCCTATGGCTGCTGCGGCTGCTCTCGATGCTTCCGCATTCAGCAAGGTAAACGCAATGGATGCGGTTCCTATCACATGGGAGGGCTGCTCTAAACGAGCCCTGAGCCTAAAGAAATACGTATATATATCTGGGCAGAAGGTGTTTATTTTAATATCCGCATTAAAGAAGCCAAACAATGCATACTGGTTGTCATTGGTGTTAATGAGCATGGCAAGAAAGAGCTGATAGCCATAGAGGAAGGCTATCGTGAATCCACACAAAGCTGGACAGAACTGCTGGGTTAAAACAGCCAATGTGGTGAACAAACTGCCTAAGTCGGTACAGCCAAAGGTCAAAGAGGCTCTGCATGATATCTGGATGGCAGATACCAGAGAGAGGATGCTTATAAGGCCTTTGATAGCGCTGTAAAACGCTTTAGCGACAAATACCCCGGAGCAATGAACTGTCTGGTTAAAGACAAAGAACAAATGTTGGCTTTTTATGATTATCCAGTCACTCACTGGCAACACATTAGAACCAGCAACCCTATTGAGTCAACTTTTTCAAAAGTCAGGCTCAGGACGGTAAAAACAAGGAATGCTGGGTTGTTCTCCGCTTTAATGAGTGAGATTTTGTCCAAAATAGAACATGCTCTGCTCATCAGGAATGGAGGTTTGCCTGATTTTTAGTTTAAAATATTCGGTATCCCGAATCCCTCTGG
>JBHNNM010000367.1:0-2846 GCA_048563625.1 Gammaproteobacteria bacterium
AATAACAGCCAGTACAATACCACCAAGCAAGACACTGAACAGCAACAGTCTGATAATATTTTTTTTCATGACTTATTTGCTTCTGTCTCAGGTTTACTTTGCCAGCGGCGGGTATTTATCGCATATTCAGTCACTTTACCTTTAAAAGGCAGCATCAGCATACCTGTAATCCAGTTGGTCTGTTTGACGTCACGATAGTTATGGATACCAATAGTAAACCCTGTCTGACCACCGCGAGGCTGCTCCCGGTAGGTACCAAATAGCCGATCCCACCAGGTCAAATTAAACCCAAAATTACTATTGGTCTCGTCATCTTCAACGGAATGATGCACCCGGTGCATATCCGGGGTTACAATTAACCAGCGTAATACCCGATCCAGCGCATCCGGCAATTTAACATTGGCATGATTAAACATGGCCAGAGCATTAAGAATCACTTCAAAAATAACCACTGCAACCACTGGCGCTCCCAGCACAATAATAGTGGCAAATTTAATCAGCATGGAAAGAATAATTTCTACAGTATGAAAACGAGCGCCGGTGGTCAGATCATAATCAAGATCCGCATGATGAACCCGGTGAAAACGCCATAACAGGGGGACTGCATGAACCATCACATGCTGTAAGTAAATAATAAAATCCATAGCAACCACCGCAATCAGTATGGATGGTGCCCAGTGCAGATGATAATAGTTCAGCAGTCCCCAGCCATGACTCTGGGCAAAGGCCGCCACACCCACAGCCGCCGCCGGAAATAACAGTCGCAATATCAGGCTGTTAAAGAATACCAGCCCCAGATTATTGACCCAGCGCAGCACTTTTGAAACCGTCAACGCCCGTCTGGGTGCAATTAACTCCCAAATGGCCATGACTGCAAATACACCAAAAAAGAAACCCAGCCGTATGGGGATTTCATTCCTTAAAATAAATTCATTAAATGTCATGCTTGTTCCTGTTAACTTTATATAATGTTTTAAACGGCCGGTAGCCAGCTTTATCTGTTATCGTTATAATCAATACACATGTTTATTATTCAAAAGAATACTATTCAATTTTATGTCAAGTGATCATTTCAAACAGGATTTATTTGCTCAGTTTGCCCGGGTAGGTAAAGCAATGAGTAATGGCAACCGCCTTGAATTACTTGAGTTTATTGCCCAGGGTGAGCGCAGCGTTGATGAACTGGCCAGGATCTCCGGGCTGTCAGTAGCCAATACCTCCCAGCATCTGCAACAATTGCGTCAGGCAGGTCTGGTGGTCAGCACCAAAAAAGGTTTGAAAGTATTTTACCGTATAAGTGGTGACGATGTTATTGAATTGTTTAATTCTCTGCGCAATGTAGCCGAACGCCACCTGGCAGAAGTACAGCGGCTGGTTAATGCTTTCCTGATGGTTAAGGACAATCTTGAGCCGGTTCCGGCTACCGAACTTCTTGATCGGGTTCGTAATGATCTGGTTACCGTTCTGGATGTACGTCCACCAGAGGAATATCAGTCAGGTCACGTTCCAGGTGCCATTAATATACCTTTATCTGAACATGAAAAACACCTAGATGAACTGGACTCAGAACAGGAAGTAGTGGCCTATTGTCGCGGCCCTCACTGTGTGCTGGCTTTTGATGCCATCGCACAACTCAGAGAAAAGGGTTTTAAAGCCCATCGTCTGCAAGATGGTTTTCCTGAATGGAAGGCCTCCGGCCTGCCGGTGGAACAATAAACCACTAATTTATGCCTCCTCTATTAAAACCAGTATGCTGATAATAACGTTCTGTCTTGATACTAATCCCAGCCATTAACAAAGCTATCACTTGACCTGTGCACAATTCGTACATACAATTAGATTATGCAATATAAATGGAATAAATTAAAAGCACAAGAAAATATCAAAAAACATAGTATTGATTTTGCCGATGCCGTTATTGCTCTTGAAGACAAAAACGGACTAACTATTGAAGATAATGATGCTTATGAACAGAGATTTAAAACATTAGATATGGGGCCTCTTCTTAAAATACTTTTTGTGGTACATGCCGAACAGGATAAAGACTGTATTCGAATAATTTCTGCACAAAAAGCTGATCATAAGGAAATAAAACAATATTACAAAGGCTTGAATTATGAGTGAAGATTTTAGTAAGGGTAAGCGTGGTGCCGTTGTACCTGCTGATCCAAATAAAACACGTATTACAATAAGATTAGATGCTGATATTGTTAATCACTTCAAAAACCTGGTACTGGAGGCTGGTGGTGGCAATTATCAAACACTTATTAATGATGCTTTGAAAGAGTATATTCAAGCTCATGACAAATCATTAGAGCATACATTACGTATGGTAATTCGTGATGAGCTTAAAAAAGCAGGATAAAATGTAACACAATCCATCTTGGGTGTTAAATTAAAATTTATTTCCCTGTCCTGCCAGAGCTTCAACAATAGGACAGTGTATTGAGTCATCCGTGCTCTGACAGCTGTTGATTAGCGTATCAAGAGTATTGCGTAATTTTGTCAGTTCATTAATCTGCTGGTCGATATGGTCACGTTTTTCTTCAGCTTTTACCCGGACATCCTCACAGTGTCCATCCCCCAGCTCAAGCAACTCACTTATTTCTTTGAGGCTGAAGCCTAATCCCTGTGCTCGTTTAATAAATTTAATACGCTCTATAGTCTGAGGCGAATAAATGCGATAACCGGAGCCGGGTTTAGGCGGTTCATCTATTAAACCGGTACGCTGATAATAACGTACTGTCTCAATATTGACCCCGGCCATTGCGGCCACATAACCAATAGTCAGGGGTTTGCCCATAACGGTTTCCTGTTGTTAAAACTAACGGTATTATTATTAAATA
>JBHNNM010000368.1:0-2844 GCA_048563625.1 Gammaproteobacteria bacterium
CGGTGTATTGGGTGACATGTGTAGTGGTGCTAACATTGAAAATGGCGTGAACAGATTTGGAGGTGTAGTGGTTGATGCACGCAGTGATGTTAATGTTGTTGATGAAGGTGTATCGTTTGATGTGTGTGGTGATGCTAACGTTGTAAATGATGCCGATAGGAGTGCATGTACTTATGCTAATATGGAATATAACACGAACAGAACCAGAGATGTGATGATGGACGTACGTAGTGATGTAAATGTGGAAGACGAAGTGAGCGCTACTGCTAATAGTGAGAATGACGGGACCAGGGATGTTCCAAACAAGGCAGGAGTAAGTGCCACCTGCTGTTTAAAAATAGTGTCACTAAATGTGTGTGGATTGATGTCGAAAATGAAATACCCGGAATTTTGCGAAATGTTGGTGTCGAATGATATCATTTGCTTAACTGAAACAAAAATGGACGATCTTGACAGCTTCGATTTTGATGGATTCACCTGCTTTATGAAAAATAGAAGCATCTATAAAAGGAAATCGGGGGGGATAGCATTGCTAGTGAGAAATCAGATCTTAAATATGGTGAAGATAGTGGAGCATGTAGATTTTAAAAGACGAATTGAGAAACGTTTACGCAAGTTTTATCGTTTTGTAGACTTTTGTGTCTTTAATGATGGACTATTTTTTGAACTACCGTGTGATACCCAAAACGACACTAATTGTAAGAAATTACTTGTCTGTGCTTTATATATACCGCCAGAAGGGTCTGTCTACAGTAACAGAAGCTCTTTTACTGAGTTGGAAGAAACACTTCTGCATATAAACCTGGATAATGTCCTTATCATGGGTGATCTAAATGCAAGAACTGGGGATTCCAGCGACTATATTTGGGATACTGCGGCTTTAGATAATGTACTGGATGATGTTAGTACAACTGAACTCATGAAAATGTACAATATCCAACAAGACAGAAGGTCGCAGGACGTAGGTAAGAATAACTTTGGCCATGCGCTCATTGATTTTTGTATTACTCAGCGTCTTTTGATTGTAAATGGCAGAGTTGGCGGAGACGCTGATTTGGGAAAATTGACCTGTAAAAACGCTAGCCTTGTTGACTATGTTATAGCGTCGCCGTGGGTTTTTCCATGCATCTGTGACTTTTATGTTGGTGATTTTGATGAATGTTTATCTGATATTCACTGCCCTGTATTTATAAAACTGAAAACTGGTACTGATAGCCACGAAACAATCCATAACGTAAACGTTAGTCAGGGTATGATGGGGTTTGCTAAACCTGTTTGGAGACCAGGAGCTGAGCGTGATTATTTAGCTGAAATTGACGAGGGAGGAGTAGAGGTAATTTATGATCGTATGCAAAAGTTGCTAGAAAGTACTGACAGTATTAACCAATCTGATATCGACGACATAACGGATGGTATATGCAGCTTGTTAACAAATGCAGCTGTTAGACTGGATATGTACCAGAGCCAAACCTGTATGAGAGAGGACAAAGGCAAAAAAAATCAAAATGAGCCAAGAAGACAGGAGATAAAAAAGAATAAATACCCTTGGTTTGACGCAGAATGCAAGAAGAAAAGGGCCGAGTATCGAAAAGCTAAAGGTATGCATAAAAGTCATGATAATTATTATACCAAAGGAGAGAGAGCACGTGCGCATAAAGAGTATAAAAAAGTTCTAAACAGGAAAAGCCGAATGCACACGAAAGTCTTCCACGAAAGGATAAGATCATTGCGTTCTTCGGATCCACGTGCATATTGGAGAATCCTGAATAGTAATAACCGTCAAAAGAAGCATACTGTAGATGCCATTAGCCATGATCTTTTTGTTGAGCATTTTGAGAAGCTGGGCAACATCCCCGAGGAAGAATTTCATACATTTGATAACGAAACTTATACATTTGTACACGATGATTTAGAAAATGATATCTCAGCGGACGAAGTTTTGAAATGCATCAAGAAGCTTAAAAATAATAAATCCTGTGGGTATGATGGTATACTTAATGAATTCCTAAAGACCTCTTCTTCTAAATTGCTAATCGCAGTTACTACGCTATTTAATATTGTACTGCAGACAGGTAAAATTCCACACGCTTGGTCTATTGGCTATATTAGTCCTATTTATAAAGGAAAAGGAGAAGAGAATGACCCAGATAACTATAGGGGTATAACTGTGCTGAGTTGTTTTGGAAAACTCTTTACTAGTGTGATAAACGATCGAATTCATTCTTTTTTAGAAACCAATGCTATTCTTGGTAATGAACAATCAGGTTTTAGGAAAGGGCATTCGACGATGGATCACGTTTTTGCTTTACATTGTCTCATTGATGTATATTTGCAGCGGAAAAAAAAATTATTTTGTGCGTTTATTGACTATAAAAAGGCCTTTGACAGTGTGCAGCGCGGATTGTTGTGGGGAAAACTGTTAAATTCTGGTGTGAATGGGAAGGTTCTACATGTGATACGAGATATGTATGCTAAAGCAAAATCATGTGTGAAAACTAGGCATGGTCTATCGCAGTTTTTTGTCTCAAACGTTGGTCTGCGTCAGGGGGAAAATTTGTCACCAGTTTTGTTTTCGCTGTTTTTGAATGACTTAAAAGGTTTTTTAACGAGTAACAATGTTCAGGGCTTAAAACTACCATTTGCATTGGCCCAGGATGTGTGTCTTCAAGATATCGACAATTTTTTGTATTTGTTTTTATTGTTGTACGCGGATGACACAATTGTACTAGCCGAATGTCCTGAAGATTTGCAGAGAGCGTTAGATATACTCAAAATATATTGTGAATTATGGGGTCTCGATATTAATGTTAGGAAAACCAAAGTCATGATATTTTCAAGGGGGAA
>JBHNNM010000369.1:0-2843 GCA_048563625.1 Gammaproteobacteria bacterium
ATTTTACAAAACTTATCGTAAAAAATGTTGTTTTTGAGCAACACTAAAAACAACAGGCAATCAGAAAATGATTGTACTTATTTTGCCTTGACAAAAAAAAATAATTTTTTTAATATCTGTTTATGGTTTTTTCAAGAAAGCGTCCTAAACTTATTAACAATAAAAGCAAAAGAGGAAAAAAACAGGCAGACCTATGGATATGTGGATAAGACTTATGCAAAACCTCTATTTATGAATTGCTTTATAAATGGGGGGATTACCTTATGAAGGTGAAAGTTTCAAAAAAACACCAAAAATAATTTGACAATTTAACAGTATTAAGCTTAAATCTTGTTTATGTATATAAATAATAATCTAAGAAGAGTACATTATTACAATACAAGTAATGACTAAATAGGGGTACCTGTGCGATTCATAGTCATACGAAATTTAACAAGCTTATTAATAAGTGTATTATCTAAACCAAGTGTTTTAACTATATAGTTCTTTAGGAGTAAATGATGGCAGCATCAGAAAGTTCAATTTTAAAAGTACAACAAATGTACGTAGCATATTATGGCCGCCCAGGTGATCCAGCCGGTGTTGATTACTGGGCATCAGTGCTGGATGTGGCAGAGTCAACCGGTGGCACTCTGGATGTTAACCAGTTTGGTGAATCTCAGGAATTTCTTGATGGTATCGGTGGGCCAGATAATGATACAGCCGATCAGGTCACTATCTTGTTTCAGCAAATGTTTAACCGTATCCCGGATCGAGACGGTCTGGCTTTTTGGGTAAATGCAATTGATACTGGTAGTATCACTCTGGCACAATCTGCTCTGGCGATTGTTGAAGGTGCACAAAATGAAGATGCTATCATTCTGGCTAACAAGGTGGCTGGTGCGGTTTACTATACAGAAGAGGTCACGGAAACAGGTGCTAGCTATACATCAGATGATATTGCAAGTGCTCAGGCAATTATTGCGACTATTGATGCAACAGCAAGATCTGTAATTGATAGTTATCTTCTGACAGATGATGCTCTGGATCCGGTTGATCAAGGTGATACCGATGGTGATATATTTACCTTGACAACTGGTCAGGATGTTATAACAGGCACTCTTGGAGATGACAAGATTGCTGGTGTTTTCTCTACTGGCGCATTAGACGCCAGCACCTTGACTATAGGTGATACAATTGATGGTCGTGATGGTGATGATACGCTCGAGTTGTATGTGAATGATGATGGCAATGCTCTTTCATTTGTGGATAAGTCAATTACTAATGTTGAAACGGTAATGATTAATACTACCGATAGTGGTTGGAGTGGTTTAAATCTTGCAAACACCGTTATTGATGATTTGATACTTGATTTCTCCTTATCCACTACGCCTGAAACAGGTGCTGATGAGTCTGCGCCTACGGATGTTCGTATTGATGGTGTGCTCGCTAGTACAGCAGTAACTGTGCAGCAAATTGGTGATAACGCAGACGCAAAAATTGACTTAAATTTTAGTGATGATTCCAGAGCAGATGCAGATATCACTGTGACACTGCAGGATATGAATACTAATAAAGCTAATACATCTATTGGTGGAGTAAATGGAGTAAATCAAACTGATGCTGCAACATCTACTTTAAACTTGAATGTTTCCAATGTTGACTCTAATGAAGTGTTCAATGTTGGTGCCGGTATTAATGCCAACAACGGGGCAGACGTGGCACTGGCAGTGAATGCTGATATCAATAACGTAGTAGGAAAAGATGTCAATTTTGATCTGGACTTTAGAACCAATGGGGTCACTGCTACGGCTACCATCGATATTGCAGATTCAAATGTTCATAATTTTACTCTTGATATAGATAATGATCAAAATGGTACGTCTGATATAGATGTTGTGACCTTGAATCTGGATGGTATAAATAACGAAGTCTCTGATAATAAAGCCAACTTTTCATTAAATGGTTTTGAAACTATTAATATTAATGTGACTAAAGATGCTTTTTTTAAAACAATTACTACCCAAGACTTGGAAGGTAATGATCAAGCCATAAATATTGATGTGGCTTCTGGTGCAACATTGATTCTTCAGGAACTTGATATGGATAGTACTTGGGCAAAAATGAGCGGTGCCGGCAATCAGACATTGACAATTACTGGTGCAGGTAATGTTTTATTCCCGAATCTGGAACTGGGTCTTGGTATGAATTGGGATGTCAATACTACACATATAGTTGATGCTTCAGCAATGACAGGTGATTTAACACTAGTTGATTATATGTATGGACGTGGTGATCACGCTGGTATTGATGTGCTTACCAGTGGTTCAGGTAATGATACGCTGCTCTTGGGTGGTTATACAACAACGGTTGTAACAAATGCCGGTAATGACTTTGTAGATATAAGAGATATAGATTATGGTGATGATAATGCATCAACAATTGATGGTGGAGATGGTACAGACACAATTGCCATTAAGAACGGTGCTCACTTGGATGAAGCAACAGCGGTAAATATTAGTAATTTTGAAATTCTTGACGTTCGTGGCGGTACTGGCGATTATGATATGAAGCTTGAATCCTCATTGGCAGGAGTCTCAATTACTGATACTACAATTAAAGATAATATTAATATTCAAAATGCTTCAGCAGGAACGACATTAGATTATTCCGTAACAGGTGCTTCAGATGTGGACCTGATGGGCTCTAAAAATCTTACTTTTAATCTTGAAGACTCTAGTGCAACTTCAGATGAATTGGATATTACCTTATCTGCTAATGATACTGATACCGATCTGACAGCTGAGGCGGAAATCACTGCATCTGTGATTGCTGCTGGAATTGAGAATGTAAATATCGATTCA
>JBHNNM010000370.1:0-2824 GCA_048563625.1 Gammaproteobacteria bacterium
TAATTAATAATGCCCTGATGTTCACCGGTACTTAAAACACGGCTGTTTTCAGTCGCAGCAGGGGTATTACCATAAAAGGCTTTACTGCCGCTGCCTTCAATAAGCAGAGTCTGTTGTTGTGCCCGGGCTTCCTGAACTGCCTGCTGCAGGTTTTTGCTGTTATCGTTATTTATCATAATTCAGTTTAATGGCTGCACGAAGCTGAGTAGGTGTGTGAGCCGGAGCCAATGGTGCGGTATTCGCTGCAGCGTTTTGGCTGGGGAATGGCCTTGCCGGGATTCAGCAGGCCGTGCGGATCAAAAGACGCTTTTAATCGCCGGAACTGTTCCAGTTCAGCTTCACTGAACTGTACACACATCTGGTGAATTTTTTCATGCCCGACACCGTGCCCGCCGGTAATCGTGCCGCCCACTTCAACACTGAGTTCCAGAATTTCTGCCCCGAAATCTTCGGCCCCTTTCAGTTCGCCGGGGGTATTGGCATCGTATAATATCAGAGGGTGCAGATTACCGTCACCGGCATGAAAAACATTAGCCACCGGCAGTTGATAATGCTCTGATAACTGGCTGATCCGGGTCAGTACCGTACCCAGTTGTTTTCTGGGAACAGTACCGTCCATACAGTAATAGTCCGGTGATAATCGGCCTACGGCAGGGAACGCGGATTTTCGGCCCTGCCAGAAGCGCAGCCGCTCGGCTTCGTCTCTGGCGGTGCGCACCTCACTGGCACCGCAGGCCGTCAGTACATCGTAAACCCGTTTACTGTGTTCGGATACTTCTTCATTAGTACCGTCCACTTCGCATAATAAAATTGCTTTGGCATCTCTGGGATAACCGGCATGGACAAAATCTTCAGCGCCCTGAATGGCTAGGGAATCCATCATTTCCAGGCCGGCAGGTATAATACCCTCGGCAATAATTTTGCCCACAGAATCCGCTGCTTTTTCCACATCATCAAAGGCGGCCAGCAGCACCTGCGCCCGTTCCGGTTTAGGCAGTAATTTAAGCAGTACTTCCACCACGATGCCCAGCATGCCTTCAGAGCCGTTCATTAAGGCCAGTAAGTCATAACCGGCACTGTCCAGTGCTGCTGAGCCAAAAGTCACCAGTTCACCTTCCGGTGTCACTACTTTTAACTCAAGCACATTATGCACCGTCAGGCCGTATTTAAGACAATGCACCCCGCCGGAATTTTCCGCCACATTACCGCCGATAGTACAGGCAATCTGAGAGGAGGGATCGGGGGCATAATACAGACCGTGTCTGGCAGCGGCTTCAGAAATGGCCAGATTACGTACACCGGGCTGCACCCGTGCCGTACGGGCCAGTGGATTGATGTCCAGAATTTTATTAAACCGGCTCAGTCCCAGCAGGACACCGTTTTCCAGCGGCAGGGCACCGCCGGACAAACCGGTGGCGGCACCGCGGGCGACAACCGGAATGTTTTCCCGGTAACAGAGTTTAACGACCTGCTGTAACTGCTCAACAGTCTGGGGCAGAACCGCCAGCAGAGGCATTTTACGATAGGCCGGCAGACCATCACATTCGTAAGGGCGCAAGGCCTCGGTTTCAGAGATAATTGCTGCTGCCGGTAAAAACTGTTTTAATTTATTGCTTAACTCAGACTTGTTCATCCGCTCTCATAAGCTCTTATCGAGTTTAAAATCCTGTTATTATATCAGGCCACTATAACAGAGAATTTTATATGGCTACTATCAATATTATGGCACTGCGTCATAGTGCTTTTTATGCCCCGTTACTGGTTACCATTAACGGCGGTTATCTGCAGAAACAGGGGCTGGAACCCGTTTACCGTATTGCCAGCCCGGATAATACTATTGAGCAGAACCTGCTGAGCGGGACCGTGCAACTAGCCCAGTCCGCACCGGCCGTCAGTTGTGCTGCTCTGGAACAGGCTAAACCCATTGATATTGTACACTTTGCAGCCATAAATAACCGTGATGGTTTTTATCTGACTGCCCGTGAAGCCTCAAAGGAATTTCAGTGGTCCGATCTGCACGCTCAGGAGGTACTGGTTGACCACCTGTTTCAGCCTCATGCAACCCTGCGCTATGCCATGTATCTGAACAATGCGGACTTTGATAATATGAATATTATTGATGCCGGTAATGTACAGCAAATGGATCAGGCTTTTCGCTAGGGACAGGGTAATTATGTCCACCAGCAGGGACCGGCGCCACAGCAACTGGAAAAAGACGGCCTCGGTCAGATCGTCGCCTCCATCGGTGAAGCCATCGGCCCGCTGGCCTTCAGCAGCCTCTGCGCCACCCCGGACTGGCTGGAAACCGACATGGCCCAGACCTTTATACACGCCTATCAACAGGCCATGCAGTACGTCATAGACCAGCCCGCCCACCGCACTGCCGAAATCATTGCAGACTTTCTGCCGGATATCGATAACGATGTACTTATCCGCACCATAGAAGACTATAAAAACCTCAATACTTGGCAGGCCGATATCAATGTTAATGAGGAAAGTTATAATAATCTGCTTAAGGTGTTTTTACATAGTGGGTATATTACTCAGGCGCATGCAATGGAGAGTTGTGTGGTTAGGGTTAAGCATTAAGTGCTAAGTGCTAAGGAAGAGCCAGAGCATAAGCATTTATTCTTAAATAGATACAAAATATCTGGACATTTCTCTTGACTGAAAATTACAAGAGGTTAAGCTTTTTCTTAACGCTTAAGAGGGTGTAAAAATAACTGTGTAAACGCTCATTGCGGTGGTTTAAGTCAGCAGTGGTTAAATGAACAAACCTGAAATACCACCTTCATAGTGAACAGCCTACCTTCCAAAGTCAGGC
>JBHNNM010000371.1:0-2824 GCA_048563625.1 Gammaproteobacteria bacterium
CGTTATAATATTATTCATACTTAAGCTTTGTTTGATCAGGTTTTTTTGGTTAATTTCTTTGATCGATAAACAAAGCTTAAGTTCCATTTATATGGACACCATTTTGGAACAGTTATTTAGTGTATGCTATTGTTTATCCTGAATAATTGTATAATGAAAAGACGTCTGATCCCGATCCAAATCGGACATTTTTTAGACTTTTCCTGGGCGGGAAAAATGTCCGTTATTTGTACGATTTTGCCAGGATCATAGAATTATGAAATCAAAACTGATCTGATTTTTCTATATTTAGGAGTTGTGCTGCCATCGCGAAGCTTTTCTTCAAAATAAGGGTTGGGTGTCTAGGCATGCATTTGTGGGGGTTTAATCAGGGACTCCGCTGGAATGCCTAAACCTTCATGCAGTTTCCAAATCATTTTCAATGTCAGTGAACGCTTATGGTTGAGGATCTCATACACACGGTTGCTTTTACCTATCATGGGTTCGAGGTCTTTGACCGTTAAACCTTTACGCTCCATCTCGAATTTGATGGCCTCAACAGGATCCGGCAAATCCATTGGAAAATGTTTCGCTTCATAGGCCTCGATAAGCGTAACCATTACGTCCAGCTTTTCTCCTTCTGGGGTATCAGGGGCTGCCATCATCAGGCTTTCAATTTCTTTTAATGCCGCTCGGTAGTCGGCATCAGTTTTAATTGGTTTGATGTCCATGGTTTTTCCTCTCGTCTTACCTTTTGGGGCAATTAAATAGTTTGTACATCAATCTTGTCATATTGCGCATGAGTACCGATGAATCGGATATAGACCACTCGATAGGCGTAGTTGATCCACACAACCAGTCGATACTTATTCCCCGCAATATTAAAAACCACACGCCCATCTTTAAGGATGCTGGCATTTCTGAAGTCCTGCTTGACATTAGCTGGAGCACTCCAGTCAGCAGCTAATGCATGACGGTACCAAGCCAGGGTTGGCTCTCTGGCATCTGTATATTCTGGAGACTCTTCCCAGAAAGCTTTCAGTGTGGATAAGGCGATGATTCTCATAAGCTTAATAATAGTCCCAATACGGGACTTATTCAACTGAAATATACAGAAAAATTAATATATCTGAATATCAAATTTTGATGACCTAAAGTGAAATCTGTAATTATTGGCTTGAGATTGCTGGCATTATGGAAGAACAAAATATCACCAAAAGTGCATTAGCTCAAAAATTAAAAACCAGTCGTTCTCAAATAGACCGAATTCTTGATCCGGAAAATTCTTCAATCACTTTGGAAGTTTTAGAGCGTGTTGCTCATGCGGTTGGTAAAAACCTGCATATTGAATTTTCATAACCAGCTTATTTTTTTAGTGGTTATATGAAAATTTTAAATTAACTCATTAAAAAGACAAGTTTCAATAAATCCGAAATGTCCGTTATTTGTACCTTTTAGCCAATATCTTTTATTCTTTTTCCCCGCCCACTCGCATGACGCTCCTGATCCTGAGAATTAATATACAAATCAGTGGTTGCCATACTGGCGTGTCCGGCCTCATCACGCACATGCTCTCTGGGGCGAAACTTCACATCGTTTGATATGCCTTAGCCAGTGCGGAGTGGCTTCGAGCAGTCTTTGTGCGTCATCTTTAAATCCGTCCCGCACCATAGCCTCATAGGCCTGTTCAAAACAATGCTGCACAATTTTTCGGATCGCCCGGGTACTGGTCACCGCACCGCTGCCCCTGATTTTTGGTATTAATGGACATTGCTCCTTGCTGCCAAGCAAAGGTGGTAATTCAAGAAAAGTCCGGTAGCGTTTCAAGGCTTCGAGCATCTCATCGCATACCGAAATAATTCGTTCCTTGTTGCCTTTGCCGATAACCCGGAACCACCACAAACCTTCGTTATCCCGAAAAAAATGCCGCATCAGCGGGGCAGAGTGCCCGGTATCCACCAACTCAGATATACGCAGACACATCGAAAACAGACAAAACATGATAAACCGGGTGCGTTCATGCTGGTTTGGATCGTCTTTTGCCATCTCCTCAACGGTGTCCACAATGTAACTCCACTGCAAATTAGATAAGATGTGATCCTGGCGGCGTTGTTGGTGTTTTTCTATGTATTTGCTTTTTTGTCTGATCCGGGCCACCGGATTGGCAGGGCAGACATCTTCCTGCATTAAAAAGTCATAAAAAGAGGATAAGGAAGCAAACAGGGCGCGTATGGACGCTTGTGAAAACTGATAATTATGCGCCGGTTTATTTTTCGATACAGATTTTTTTTCAGAGGTGGGTGCCGGCATATTACAGACAAACGGACGCCATTGCGGATTAGGCATACGAACACCATCTTTTAATATAAACCGGGCGGTATTTTTGCTGCCAATCCAGGCTTTAGGCGGTTTTTTACAAAAGCGTATAAAATCTTCAATATCCTCACGCTTTAACTTCAGGACAGACTCTTGTTTAACCTGCCAGCACCAGTGCAGCAGTCGTTCCAGTTCTTTGCGATAGGAACGAAACGTAGCGGCATTGCTGTTATAGCTGAATAAAAACTTTAATGTCCACTCCAGATCGCGTCCGAGTTTTGACGCACTGAGCGGACAGGGATAATTAGGGGTTATGCGAAATGTTTTTTTGTGAAAAGGATTGTCCAGATACTCCGGATTATCAATAATAGCTGCCGGGGTGTGGTATTTTTTGGGTTTATCAGGCATAACAAGACCGTTAAAAAATTAATGTGTCAGAGGAAGTATGGGATAAGATGGGGATGGTGTCAATTGTTCCGATAATTTGTAATATCGGAATTAACAGTTAAGCACTTTTCAGGTTTTTATT
>JBHNNM010000372.1:0-2817 GCA_048563625.1 Gammaproteobacteria bacterium
TTTTTTTGATAATGTGGTACTTCTCATTTGAAGCCTTTTTGTTGATGAATAATTGCCTGAATAACAACTATTTGATCATCAAATTGGCTTCATTTCAATTCCTAAAGATCATACCTATGATAGTAAGTAAGCTTGTGTTAAGGTATCTAGCTAACTCATTTGAAACAGTTTAACCTAACCATTATTAACCTTATGACCCGCCCAGTCACTATTATTTATCATGCCAACTGTCCCGACGGTTTTGGTGCTGCGGTAGCCGCCTGGCTGTTTTTTAAACAGCAGCCCGGTTACAAAAAAAACACCTTCACTTTCATAAAGGTAAACACGGCTCTGCACCGCCGGACTGTACCGATCATAGCGTTTATATTCTGGATTTCAGCTATAAGCGTAAAGATATGCAGAAACTTTGTCAGAGAGCACATAAAGTGATTCTGATTGATCACCATATCAGCGCTTATAAAGAACTAAAAGATCTGCAAAAAACAATTCCCAATCTGTCACTGCATTTTGATATGCAGCAATCCGGCGCCGTTTTAAGCTGGAAATACTTTCACACAGGCCCGGTACAAAAGCTGTTAAAGCATATTCAGGAGAATGATCTCTGGCAGTTTAAACTTAACAACACCCGCACCATTATTTCAGCATTGATGTCCCATCCCTTAAAACGGAAGCTGTGGTCCTCCTGGTTGAAAGACAAACAGGCTCTGAAAAATTTACATGCTGAAGGACTGATCCTTGAGCGCCACAAAAAGAAACAGATCAGGAAATATAAACAGGCGGCATTTATGGGCAATATTGCCGGTTACACTGTACCGATTGTCAATGCCCCTTCAAGTATCGGCAGTGAATTGCTGAACCAGTTGTCTGCAGGCCACCCTTTTGCGGTCGATGTATCAGAAATTGCGGCCTTATTCGGCGGAGGCGGCGACCAGCGAGCCAGCGGTTTCAGTACCGGCCATGCGGCCATTAACCTTAAGGCGCCTGTTAATGCTAAATAGTATTAAGGCCATCAGCCTCGGCATTATTACTCTGCTGCTGCTTGAACTGTTTAACCAGCTTGTGGTTATTATGGCATCGGTTGGTTTTAACTATCTTGTCAAAAGCTATCCTTCCCTGGCCTCCTGGTCACAGGTATTTACCTATTCAATTGCAGCACTGGGGCATTTTATAGTTATGCTCATAACCGGAATACTGGTTACTATGGCTTCCATATCAAAACAGGCTTTTTTAAATGCGGGACTGGCCGTTATTATCGGCAGCGGTATTTCCCTTTATCCTTCCCTGAGAGATGATATTTTCACTCCCATTGCTTTTATCTTTTTAATATCGGGATTATTATTTGCATTTCTAGGCTGCTGGATCTGGCAACGGCGGGAAAACAGGAAGTAAGTAAGACCCAGGCACGGACACTTTGCCCGTACCTGGGGATGTATCTTTGAAACGGCGCTTTTATTTAGCCGTTGGAATTTTCTTAACGACAACACGACCATTTAGAGGCTGAACCGGACGGTTATTAGGATGTTTAAGCGCATACTGGAAAGCTTCTAACTGCAGCTTGTTTACATTCGAACGGGTCTGCATAACAATCCAGATCACCCCTTCAGTACAGGGTGGTGTAGTCAGAGAACCGCTATAACGGAAGTAGTTTTTAACCACCTTGTCACGTTCAAATAATTCCAGATCACGAACGCCGGGACGTTTGGTTTCACCCACATTAAAGGGCATATTTTTTAATAAGGCATCCAGTGCGGTATTAGCTGGGCCTGGGCGGTAAAGCAGAGAAACTACGGCAATCTGATTATCTTCACTGACATGCACAAAGTGGGCTTCCAGGGGATAGGAAGTACCGTCTATCCTATGTTCGCTGGGGGTGTGAAAGTGAAACTGCTTGAGAAAATAAGGTTTTTCATCAATAGTGATTTTACCGCCGGAACGGATATTGACCTGAATAGTATGACCATTATTAACAATATTTTCCGGTACTAACATATTATATTCAAAGCGAATACCTTTTAGTTTTGAAGGTACTGCCGTACTGATATTGATAGGCGACTGGTTTTTACCTTCATGGCACATTCTGTACTCATCCGATAATAAGGCCCAGTATTTAGGCCCTGTTCTGTCCTGGTAAGACCACTTCGCATGTTCTGCTACTTGCTCAGCTCCAGCAGTCTCGGCTTCGGCGGCCTGCTCTTTGGCAACAGTCCATGCAGGTAAAGCAATAAGTGCTGATATCAGCAGAAAACCAAGTGGTTTTAAGGCTGTTAGTTTCATATAAATTTCCTGTAATTGGTCAAAAGAATTAGTTCATTAGCGTTAACTATAAGTGAAAGCGGAGTGATTTTCATCCAAATTTCTATAATTTTAAGATAAAAAATGATTATTAACTTTGCTTTCTGGAATTCTGTTCTATACTTAAGTTAATAACCAACTTAAGAGCTTGGTTATTTTCACGATGGAATATGGACAAATAATGGAGAAAAACAATGTACGACACAGTCAATATGGTACGCATTACCGGCTTGAACCCCGAGGAAATTGAAGAACGGGCTAAAGCCATTGACATCCAGCTGACCGATGAACACTGGGACGCGATTAAGTTTATCAAAAACTTCTATGATTATCATGAAGATGAAGAGCTGGAAGTGCGGGATTTTAATAATGCCATTAAAGGAAAATACGCCGATAAAGGCGGTCTGATCTGTCAACACTTTTCCGGACAGTTTTTTAAGCCATTTTCTGTAGTTCTTCGTAATCTTTTGGCGATAAATAATCATTGGCAGAATGTAGTCTTTCCCTGTTATAAAAGACTTCAAT
>JBHNNM010000373.1:0-2817 GCA_048563625.1 Gammaproteobacteria bacterium
TTTTTTCTTTTCAAATATTTTTGATTTATACTCAGTTCTCTTCAAATTGTAGGCTACTTTATCTGCTTCTAAGCCTGTTCTTTGAAAACGATTCAAAGCGCGCCGGGCTGCACGCTTTTTTGCAAGGCATTCACGGTCGAACCACCTGTTCGTGTCACGTCTAGTACCCGTGTCGGACCAAACCGTTCGTCTCATGCACTCAGCCGCCCATAATAATGTGTCAGAAAATTTCTTCAGAGCGCTTTCTGTATTAACAGCCAAAAGTTCAAACGCTTCCTGTAACTTTGTTTTAGATTCTTCTGAATTTATTTTTTCTTTATATTCCTCAGCTTTTTCGCTGTTCCATTTAATTCTTGTTGTATTTTCTCTCGTTGAGTTCAATTTCTGTTTTTGTTCTTGGGTTTGTTTTTTAGCAATACTGAGGTGTAACGGCATATGGCTTGATTCCACACGGCTACCAATTTCAAAATGCATCGAAGTTTTATAAATAAAGTCAATAGAAACAAGAACGTAATCAATCACACTGTTTCCCTGGTGTGACACGAAAGTAAACTGTCCGTCATGGTCACCACTGTGATTTCCATTTAGTGGAGTACACTGAAACGTGGTACAAAAATCAATCAGTATTTTCCCAAACTGGTTTGTACATTTGTCCTGCGACCGCCTTTTTTCATTCTCATCAGCACTAACACCACCAACACCAAAGTCACCAATATCTGCATCCGTCATGAGGTGCCACTCCGCAATTCTGGCATTTAAATCGCCAACCACCATTAAATATGAATTTTCTCCTCTTTCATAGAGACTGAAAAGAAAATTTTCCAAGTCATGTATTGCACAGTTTGTATCGGACTGTTTGTAGTACGGGCTTTGGTAAGGCGGGACGTAAAGTGAAACAAAAAGCAAATCTTTGTCTAACCCTAGCAGGTCTTTTGATATCTTGAAGCAGATTGTATTGTCACAGTTGCACTCGATACGCGTCATATACGGCAGTAACGTTTTGCGAATCAAAACAGCCACACCTCCTGATCTTCTACCGCGCACAGAAAGTTTAATAGCAGGGGAATGAAAAACGCAATAGTCTTGGAAATGCGTGCTGAAATCAAACACTGCACTGGTGAAGGTTTCTATCGCACAAAAAATATCAAATGATCTAATGTAATTGACGAAATCCGCTTCGGAGAGCTTGGTTACAAGATTTTCGACATTTAGGGAAGACATTTTGATGTGCTGCTGCTCGAATTTGTCTGTGTTATCACCAACCTGGTTTTCAGACTGTCTTAAGTCTTGGTATGGGTCTCGGCCGGACTGCTATTTCCTTGTCATGTCCTTCTCTAACTGCCACACAGAATGCAGACTGGTTTGACGAGTAGTGCGTGTACCTGCCTGGGATTTGCTGCGTGGTTTCCGTGTCTCTGGCCCACCCCTCGAGCTTCCCTGAGGGTCAGTTGTCTCGGGGCGTGCACCCCGTGCCGGCAGTGGGGAATCCCCCGCGGTGTGCGGCGTTGACTGTGACCCGCTTGAGTGCGGACTGGCTGCGTTGTTGTTGTTGACTAGTGCACGGTCAGCTGATTGAGCGTTTGGGTGCGGGGGGCTTCTCAAAACCTCCGCGTAGGTAGGATCACCTTCGGGCGTTGTTTCTGGGTTGCCTCGTGTAGACGGCTGCTCTTCTGTTGTCACCGTTTCTGCTGCCGGTTGCTGGTCTGTGGCCCTTGCCGCAGGCACTGGCTGTTGATGTCGTCCTGCCGATGCCTGCGTTTCCTCTTGCAGCTGGTCCTGATTCCCTTCTGCCGTTGCCGGGTCGTCTGCAGTTGGTCGTTGGTCCAGTGTTGCCTCTGCTTCCACTGTTGGCTGTGGCTGTTGTTCTGCTGCTTCTGTTGTCTCTGCTGTCTGCGATTGATGTTCTGCTGTAACTGCCACTGTATCTTCTGGTTGCAGTGGTTGCTGGAGGGCACTTGTCGGCGTTCTTTGGTCGGCCCTAGAGGCCGCATCAGCGTTGGCAGTCTCAAACACAGAGACTTCTGGTGACGTTTCCAGCACGTGGGTCTCAGGGGGAACAGTGCTAGAGACTGCCTCTGTGTCGTGGGTCTGGGTGAGATGGGGAGGGACGATGGTGGAAGCGTCGGTGGTGGAAGCGTCGTTTCTCTTGGCAGCTGAGTCCACGAAGGGGGGGTTTACAGCGGAGGAGTGGTTTTCCTGGGGGGTCGTTGCAGGGTCGTCGATGTGGGTGGTCAGAAGAGTGGGCGCACCCGATGACGTTGTGTTGTAGTAGCCTGCTGGGTTGAACCAGTCGGTTCCCTCGTTCCAAGGAGGGTAGTACCCTGCCACAGCTTGCGGAAGTTGCCACTCTCCCCCTCGACTGTTGTAGTCGTTGACGTTGTTGTACCAGTAAGCCTCTTGGTGGGAACGTCGGTTCAAGGCAAGCGGTTCAACGTGGCTGTTGTGAGTCCAGTTTTCTTTGTCGATGTGATTTCCATGGAGGTGACGTGACGACGTTGGTCCAGCTGCTCGTTGTCGGGCGTGGTCTTTCAGTTTCTGTGGATCCTGCGTCTCCTTTTCCTCGTTGTGGTGCCGCCGCCTGTCGCCCTGTCTCCCCTCTTGCCGTTGATGTTCGCTGTCGGCGCCTCTTCGGTCGTTGCGATAGTCGTCTTGGTCTGCGTTGTAGCTGTGTGGGTTGTCGCCGGTACTGCTATATACGGCTTTGTGGTTGGTTCTGCGATCGAAGTGTCTGTGGTTGCTGCTGTCTTCACGGAACTCGATCTGGGAACGGCCGTTGTCTACGTACAGTCTGCCGTTTCTATAGTACGCCACCTTTCC
>JBHNNM010000374.1:0-2811 GCA_048563625.1 Gammaproteobacteria bacterium
TTATGTTGTCTGTGCATGCATTGAGTTCTTTGGTGAGGTTGGTCACTTCATTGAGAGGAGCGGATTTCTGGAGCTGTGTGTCATCTGCGAAAAGCTGATGGTTTACAGAGTGGTTAGCTATGATATCGGAGAGAGGCGTAGTGTACAGGACGAAGAGAATGGGCCCCAGTACTGAGCCCTGAGGTACACCGTACATGAGCTGTGATGGTGACGAAGACGAGTTATTGACTGAAGTGGACTGATACCTGTCTGAGAGGTATGAGTGAAACCACTGGAGTGCAGTAGACTGAATGCCAAAAACAGAGTTCAGGCGGGAGAGGAGAATTTGGTGGTCAAGAGTGTCAAAAGCGGCAGAAAGATCCAACAAAAGAAGAACAGAAATGTTGTCATTGTCCAGAGCGGAAAGAATATCGTTTACAATACGTAACAAAACGGTCTCAGTGCTGCATCCTGCTCGATAGGCTGACTGAAAGGGATTGCTGAGGTTGTTTTCTTGGAGATGGGAGAGAAGTTTGTGGAGAACGACTTTTTCAAGAATTTTGGACAGAAAAGGTAGGTTAGAAATGGGACGGTAGTTTTTCAAAAGGTTTTTGTCAAGTGATGGCTTTTTCAACAGAGGTTTGACGATGGCTGTCTTCAGATCAGGTGGTACAATGCCAGTGGTAAGAGATGTGTTGATGATGTTCGTGATGGTCGGCAAGAGGATGTCAAGGTTTTCATAAAGAAGCGTGGTGGGAATGGGATCAAGTTCACAAGACTTGGCAGATGCACTGTTGATTATTTTTAAGACAAATTCATCAGTGACAGACTCAAAAGTTAGCAAGGGATTTCCAGCGAAAGAGGTATCAGGGCAAGCAGTTGGGTTTGGAGGAGGAAAATTGTTTCTGATGGTGCGGATTTTCTCAGTGAAGTAATCAGAAAAGACATTCGGAAGGTCGTCAGAGTCAAATGTTGAAGGAAGAGGTGAAGATCTGCTTTTGCCGAGGATGGTGTTGAAGTTTTGAAAGAGCTGTTTACAGGTTGTGCTAGACTGAATCTTAGCAGAGTAGTAGGCTTGTTTGGCTTTATCTACAAGGTTTGTTACTATCTGTTTAATGGAGTCGTATATCTGTTTGTGGACGGTGAGCTTAGATTTGAGCCATCGTCTCTCCGCCTGCCGACGCTCCCGTTTCAGCTCACAGAACTGCTCCGCAATACTGCTGAACCAGGGCGTCGGCTTCCTTGTACGGACTGTGCAACGGCAGAGAGGGGCGTGCTTGTCAAGGACAGAACAGAGATGGTTATTGTAGTCACTGATAGAACTGACTTGTGAGACAGCGTGAGAGAGATCTTGTTTAAAGGCGCCGGTGTCAATCTTTTTGAGGCATCGGTACAAAAACGTTTTAGGTTTTTGTACAGGTACAGATACATCAAGTTTGCACAAGATGGCTGTGTGGTCAGATGTTAGTCCATGGTGTAATTTTGTAGAAGTGAGGATGTTATCACTTTGCTTGGAAAACACTAAGTCGAGCAGATGGCCTTGGTTGTGAGTAGGTTCAGAAACGGACTGGGTTAGGTTAAACATGTCTATGATATCGTGTAGTTTTCTGGAGTTCTTGTTTTCTACGTTTTCAAAATGAAAGTTAAAGTCACCCATAAGGAGTGTTTTGCCAGGCAGACTGTCGGAGTGTTCAAGGAAGTCGGAAAACTGATCGAAAAACATGGAGTCAGAGAATTTGTTCTTTTTGCTGGGTGGAGGGCGGTAGATACAGAACAAGTTGGTTAGTTGCTTGTTGTATGTTAGGGTCAGCTGAGCGGTTTCAAAGCAGGGGTGATGAACGGGAAAGGACGAAGTGGTAGCGACATGCGGCTTAAGAGAGTCCCTTATGACGAAGGCGATGCCCCCGCCTTTTGCGCCGGACCCCCCTGCAGAGCGGGGGAAGGAGAGGACCGAGTATCCAGGCGGAGCCAGGTCGGCGATCTTGGCCTCGTCACCGGCAGGGCGCAGCCAGGTCTCCGTCAGCAGCATGATGTCGATGTTGTTGTCCTGAATGAAGGTGGATATGTCGGACCTCCTCCTGGAAGTGCCGACGGATCTTGCATTGAAGAGGCAGACAAGGAGTGTGTTTTCGGCTGAGGAAGAACTAAGGGGAATGTGAAGCAGCTGTCTGTGAGGGGGACGCAGCGGAGCGCTGAGCGAGGAGGCTGAGAGGTCGTCACGGTCACTGGGTGGAGAGGAAGGTGGTACGGAAGTGGTGTGTTGACATGGGGTTGGAGAGCTGGAAGAATCGGATGAAAGTCGATCACGAAAACCGACGATCACTTTGATCTTCCTCCGTTCATTCTTCCCTCCTCTTCTCGATCGGCGTGGCTTTCTGGGCACGTTTCTCGCAATGCCGAGATGTGATAGACGTGCGATCAGCTGGGGGGAGAGGAAGGGGGGAGGTGCGGCAGCGGTTTCCAGAGACAGAAGGTCATGTCGAGTGTAGCGGGGGACAGGGGCGGCACAGGTGGCAAACAACACTTTCTTCTCTGTGTTGTGTAGCTCACGGTTGTTGCGACGCACGGCTGCAGTGAACACGCTGTCACTGAACACAGGCTCAACATGACCGGCTGGCGGCAAGCAGTGTAAAACAGAGAGTAGAGTCAGGACTTGCAGAAACAGAACAAGACCAACTGTCCTCACTTCCAGTGGAAGTGACACACAAAACTGGTACCACGATAACGGCCACATCACGAGGAACAATGCTATCACGTCAACTAATCAAACCAGGAGACTAATCAAGCGAAATTTGCAATAATTAGCAGAGCAGATGCAACAACGCCTGTAAG
>JBHNNM010000375.1:0-2804 GCA_048563625.1 Gammaproteobacteria bacterium
GTTAAACGTTTATCTCCAAGTTCAGCCTCTCCAAATACTTGATTAGCCCACTCTGCTTCATTTAATACTTTACTCATGATACCAATTTCCTGTATGGTTTTGATATCTGATCCATGAACCCAAATAAGTTCCCCTGCTTGGTAAAAAGATGTGACCAAGATACAGGGCGTGAATAAGGGGTAATACCGGCGCCCTTAAGCTGGATTTCCCAGTATTCTGAACGAGAATTTCTGACTTCAGCCATTAATAATGCCCGTCCATCACCCAGTTGCGGTACAAAACCGCCAAACTGATGCCCGGCATAAATGGCCGCCACAGGCTGGCAGTTTTCGGGAATATGCTGTCCGGCGACAAACTGACAGAAATGTTCAGTATCCAGTTGCCGGCTGTCATGATCCAGTAAATGTGCCGCACTGTGATTAATATGCACCAGTTCTGGCTTATGCAGACCATCTGGTTCCTGCGGTGAGAAGAAATCTTCAGCCAGACTGTGAAAACGGTTACTAAACTTCAGACTGGAAAACAGGGAGCTTTGTTCAGCATGCTGTCCTGTTTGAACTTCTGCAGCATTATCTGGGGTTGTTTTAACTGAATCTAACATGGTAATAACCTTATTTAGTGTGTATCCAGAAATTGCTCTGCACTTAAGTCCCCCTTTTTCAAAGGGGGATAAAGGGGGTTTAAGTCTTTGATTTGCAACCCCCTCAATCCCCCTTCTAAAGAAGGGGGAAGTTAAAAGCTTAATAAACGGATGGAAACTATTTAAACTGAAACCGGGTAATGCTATTTTAATAGCATACTAAATTGCTTGGTTATTATTATTCTACACTTTTTTCCTGATGGTGTATCGTTATTGTCTTTTTTTTATTTCGTGTATCTTTGTACTGATGTGGGGGAATACCGGGGACGGGGAAATCAGCAATGGAAAAACAATGTTAAAAATCAGTAGTATAATAATCATCTTATCTTTCATCCTGGTAACGAATACTTCAGCCTGGGATCTGGGTAAAGAAGGCCGCTTTCAGTTTGAACAGGTTAATGACAATGTCTATGTTATGCATGGCCCAAGGGAAGAACCCAATCCCGATAATCATGGTTTTATGAATAATCCCGCTATTATTGTGGCCGAGCATGGACTGATTGTGATTGACCCCGGTTCAGCCTATCCAGTGGGTCTGGAAGTGCTGAAGGAAATTGAAAAAATATCCACTAAACCGGTTCTGGCTGTTTTTAATACTCATGTTCACGGCGATCACTGGCTGGCTAATCAGGCGATTAAGGAAAAATACCCGCAGGTCAGAATTTACGGCCATCCGGCCATGATTGAACAGGCCAATGGTGACACCGGACTGTACTGGATAGATATGATGGAACGCCTGACAGACGGTAAAACCAGAGGCACCAGAGTCGTGGCGGCTGAAATGGCTGTAACCAATAGTCAGACCATAGAAGTGGACGGGCAGATTTTTAAAATTCATTCATTGGTACCCGCCCATACCAATACCGATATAATGATTGAGCATGTTAATTCAAAAACACTTTTTACGGGTGATAACAGCTTTAATCAGCGTATGGGGCGCTTTGATGAGACAGCCAGTATGATGGGTAATATTAAGGCACTGGAATATGCCCTGGGTCTGGATATAAAAACCTATGTACCGGGACATGGTCAATCGGGCAGTAGTGATGCTGCGGTAAAGCCCTTTCTTAACTATTTAAAGCGGGTTCAGGAAGTGGTAGAGGCTGGTTTTGAAGAAGAACTGCAGGACTTTGAAATAAAAGACAGGGTAATTGCACAGTTTGAAGATTACAGCTCTTGGGCTGGTTTTGATGTGAATTTCGGTAAACATATCAATAGTATGTATCTGGAAGTAGAAAAAGCAGCCTGGTAACAACAAATACAAAAACAAATAAAACTATAAAATTAAACTCAAAAAGGAAATTTTTTTGTTATGACTGATTATAGTAACTACGACAGTGATGTTTTTTCCTGTCAGTATGAAGGTGATACAGCTGTTATCTGTTTAAAAGCCAATTCATTGAAAATGACCACGGATCCTCACCACTTTCATGAGATGCTCGAATGTATGAATAGCATTGAAGTGGATGAAAATATTAAAGGTATACTGGCTTTGCATACTGTTAAGTTTGAACGTATTGCAGCTTTACAGAGTTTTATTGAATCCATTCAAAAAGAATCCGGTTATGTGCAGAAAGAAATGGGGGTTACCCGTTACGGTAATTCTGTTAAACGCCTGACCCTAGCCATTAATGATTTTTCCAAACCATGTGTGGTGGGCATTCAGGGCAGAGTAGCCGTTGATGCCTTCGGTTTCTTTATGGCCTGTGATCAACGGGTAGCCGCTGATGATCTGAGTATTGAATTTCCTGGACTGGATATTGGAGTTACACCAATGGGTGCTGTAGCCCTGTATATGAGTCGTCAAATGGGGGCGACTAAAGCTCTGGAAATTCTGATGTCCAAAGAGCCGGTAAAAGCAGAAGAAGCTAATCAGCTGGGTTTTGTTACTACGGTAGTACCTAAAGAACAGGTGAAAGAAGAGTGCATGAAGCGCTTACAGGAAATGTACAAGATCCCAGGAGTCACTTTGAGCATGACTAAACAGTTAATACGCCCAAAAACTTATGAACTGGAAGAGCATTTTGAACTATCCTCCCGTCTGCTCTGGAGCTCTATTGTAGATAATTAAGACAGTGTAAATTAAACTGTGTATCCGCTCTTATTTAAATATAAGGAGCCAACTGCTCCTCAAACTCGATTATAAATCGATACATTGCTGCTT
>JBHNNM010000376.1:0-2797 GCA_048563625.1 Gammaproteobacteria bacterium
AAGTATTAAAAATAAAGCTTTATTGATTAAAAGGCTAATGAACAATGTTAGATTGTAAGAGCAAAGCGAACCACAATCTGAACTGTTTGTACTTTTAATCCACAATCTCATAACAGGGAATATACTCACTGCTTGGCAGTTTCATTCTGAACTGTTCCACAAAAGACTGCAGCAGGGCATCCATGGGCTCCATAATTTCCTTATCACCGCTGATCTGAAATTTACCGTGTTCCTCAATCAGGCGTATGCCGTCATCTTTGACATTGCCGGCCACAATACCTGAGAAAGCCCGGCGTAAATTGGCTGCCAGAAGGTGGATAGGCTGGTCTTTATGCAATTCCAGATTGGCCATATTTTCATGGGTGGGTTCAAAGGGCATCTGGAACTCTTTGTCGATGTGCAGCTTCCAGTTATAGTAAAATGCATCGCTGGTGGAGCAGCGAAAATCCGATACAGCTTTTATCATGTTCTTCATTTCCCGGGCCAGCAGTTCCGGATCGTCAATAATAATCTTGTATTTCTGCTGGGCTTGAAAGCCCAGGGTGATTTCAATAAAGTGATGGATCTGTTTAAAGTACTCTTCACTTTCCTTGGGACCGGTCAGGATAAAGGGGAAGGGCAGCTCCTTGTTGTCCGGATGCAGTAAAATACCCAGCAGGTATAAGATTTCTTCAGCTGTGCCCGGACCGCCGGGGAATACAATAACCCCATGTCCCAGACGCACAAAGGCTTCCAGACGTTTTTCAATATCGGGTAGAATAACCAGCTCATTAACCATGGGATTGGGTGATTCAGCCGCAATAATACCCGGTTCGGTGAGGCCGATATAACGGCCGTTATAAACCCGCTGCTTGGCATGGGCAATATTGGCACCTTTCATGGCACCGGGGCCGCAGCCGGTACAGATATTTAATTTTCTTAATCCCAGTTCATGTCCGACTTCCTTGCTGTAATCATATTCATTGCGGGCAATGGAATGACCGCCCCAGCAGACCACAATATTGGGCATGACTTCCGGCACCAGTACTTTGGCATTACGCAGAATATGGAAGATGGCACTGGTAATGTCTTTGGAGCGAGTAAAATCAAAGCGGTTACTGCTGTCAATAAAATTACCGACAAAGACAATATCTCGTAATACCGCAAACAGATATTCCTTAATACCGGTGATCATGTCGCCGTCCACAAAGGCCTGAGCCGGGGCATTGCTGACCCGAAGTTTAATGCCTCTTTCCTGCTGGATGACTTCAACTCGAAAATCCGGATTGGCTTCCATCACTTTTTTAGCACTGTCTTTCGTGCTGCCGGTATTCAGAACCGCTAGGGAGCAGGCGCGAAAGTCTTCGGAAAACTTACCCTTACTGGCATTGAGCAGAATATCAACCTCCAGTTTAGAAAGAACATCCATTTTGCCTTCAGGGGTAATCAGTGCATCAATTGTTTTCATAGTTTTCTCGGTTAATTCCTGGTTCTAGTTAAAATTCTGGTAAACATCCGGACGGGCAGTGTGAACTGAATATTCGGGATAAAGTTCCTCATTCAGTTGATAGTCTTTTTCCTGTCCATCAAAGGGAGATATAAAGCTGATACGTGTGGCAGTAAGATACAGCTCTGGAATTGTTTTTATTGCAGTGTCAGATACCGATTCGGAAGGGTTATACAGGGGGTCACCCAGTACAGGATAACCAATACCGGCAAGGTGACGTCGTATCTGATGTTTTCGACCCGTCAGGATCTGAATGGTCAGACGATTATAACCACTCTGCTCAGTGGCTTCTGAGGATAAAATACGGGTAATGGCCTGTTTGTCATCCAGAGTGCTGTCTATGGTTTGCGGTTGCGGCGCACCTTTGACAATGGCCTGGTAATATTTTTTTATCTGTCGTTCCTTAAACATTTCTGACAGCAGAGCGGCGGCTTTTTTGCTGTGTGCCAGCAGAATAAGCCCCTGGGTAGCCCGATCCAGGCGATGTACCAGAAAGGCATTGCGCTGTGGCTGCAGGTGAACTTCAGCCCAACGGTAGATGCTGGTGTGATCGCCGTATTTGCTGCCCTGTGACAACATCCCAACAGGCTTAAACCAGACACTATAATCACCCTCGTCACTGATCAACCTAGGTTCAGGCGGTTGCTGGGATAACACCTGCTCATCATAGTACAGGTGGACAATCTGCCCAAACTGCAGTTTCCGTGTAGCCCGTCGAATGCGTACGGCGTGGCGCCCCTGAGTCAGCCATACAGCGCCTTTTTGCATAATTTGCTTAAGCTTCTGTCGGGACAGGTCAGTATGTGATGATAATAATTCAATCGCCGTCATGCCATCCGGTTCGATGACTTCAAAATGTTTTTCAAATTTTTGTGGGACCTGGGACGGATCGGCTGATGTCATTTAGTAAAAGTATGTATAATATTGTTACTCTTAATAATAACACGTCTTGATTAATAAAAAACACGTCTGGAATAAAAGGTAGATATGAAAGGTTATGCTTTAGATCCTCACCCTGAAGCCAATGCGGCACAACAGCACTATGCAGTGGTATTTGCGCCTAAACGCAGAGCAAGGGGACGTTTCCCTGCCAATAATGTGACCCTGTGTGATACGGTCGGGGAGGCCATAGAAGGGGATGAACCAGAACAAAAAATTTATGCTGCAGAGGTGATAGGGCCTTCAAAATCTTCTGAAGACAGTGTAAATTAAACTGTGTATCCGCTCTTATTTAAATATAAGGAGCCAACTGCTCCTCAAACTCGATTATAAATCGATACATTGCTGCTTTCCAATTTCTGATGGGCATTG
>JBHNNM010000377.1:0-2788 GCA_048563625.1 Gammaproteobacteria bacterium
GATTCTTCTTTATATTCTTTAGAATATTGTTTGTATGTTCGTGTCTGTCCCATTATGACACCTCAATAATTGATTGTTATTATCTCTTATTAAAGTGTCCAGTTCTATTAGACCACAACAAAATTCACTGATAGTACATCCAGAGTATCAAAAATCCTGCTTTTTTTTCCAAAATTAGCGTTATTCACTCTACTTTTACAGATTATCTTCTATACTTTCTAATAGATTACAGGGATTCTCAGGCTGTTTATTCTTAAGCTTCTATAGTTGGAATGTAACAGCTTTTTTGTAATAAATTTTTATTTTTGACTTTTCAGGTTTTTTTATGAGCGCGGGCCACAAAAAAATAACCATTGATGAGTTGCAGATTGGTATGTTTGTTATCGATCTGGATATCTCATGGATTAAATCTCCCTTTTTGTTCCATCGCAGGGCCATTAAGACAAAAAAAGATATTGCTCTGCTGAAGCGTTCGGGTGTTAAACAGCTTACGATTGATCTGGATAAAAGCCAGATGGAAAATGAACAGGCTGCCTCTGATGCTGAGCTGCTCAGGCCGGAACAGGCTTCTGAGCAGTTTGTTGATAATGAAGCACAAAATGAGGATATCAGTGCTGAAGCAGAAGGTGAGTTGTCCGAAAGTCCTGCCGTTACAACCCCTGAATTAAGTGCCAATAGCCTTAACAATCCTACGGTATTGCTGGATGAAGAAATGGGGCGGGCCACTATTCTTAAAAAACAGGCTGAACAGGCTTTTAATGAGATCAATGACTGTATCGAACAGAAAAAAGTCATTCCGGTCCGAAAGCTGCAGCCGGTTATTGATGATACCATTTCCAGTTTACTCAGAAACAGCCAGGCATTGGTGACGCTTATGCATCTTAAGCGCTATGAGCAAAAATTATTTGCCCATTCTTTTAGTGTTATGACTTTGGCACTGACGCTCGGGATTCAACAGGAATTGAGCGAAGATGAATTAAAAGAGCTGGCCATGGCTGCCTTGCTGCATGATCTGGGCTGGGCTCAATTGCCGCTTAATTTATTTGGCAAGCCTCAGAAATATTCTGAAAATGAAAAAAAGTGGTTTACCAGCACCAGAAAATTGCCAATGTTTTAATTTCCAAAAGCCATAATGTTCCGGATAAAGTTCGCAGCATGATGATGAAACATCATGAACGCTTGGACGGTTCCGGTTACCCGGAAGGTCTGCAGGAGCAGCAGCTTGATACCATGGACAGGATCCTTATCCTGACAGACTATTACGATGAAACCATCCATGGTCTGCTGGATGGCCCGGGTCTTATCCCTTCTGAAGCTTTGCGGGTTTTTTATAAAGAAGCGGTACAGAATAAACTGGATAAATTGCTGGTTGAATTCCTGATTAAACTCCTGAGAATTTATCCCCTGACTTCAGCAGTGGAATTAACCACGGGTGAGAAGGGTATAGTGGTTGAGGTACCGGGACAAACCGCTGATCCCGGTAGTCAGGAATGTATGCTGCTGACGGTCGGCCTTTGCTGAACCCTCAGCTAATTGATCTGGCACATGATGAACTAAAACGTCATATTAAAACCATAGTGGGGGAAATTGATGAAACTACGGATCCGCAACATCTGTTACTGGTAAACGAGGTTTAGATGACCGAAAAGCTGCCTCAATCCAATCAGACAATTAAGGTGATTCAGGAAAAGATTCTGCATCATCCTTTATTTGTCCACTGGCCTGACGGGCTGATTGTGCTGGGCGCCGGAGGTATTATTGCGGGTGTAAATAATACCGCACTTAAATTGCTGGGCTATCAGGCTGAGGATTTAAACGGTCGGGTTTTACATAATCTTTTATGCGGTCAGACAGCGGATTATCAGCATGCTGAAGAAGACTGTCCTTTCTCATTTTCCAGGCACAAGCTGCCGATTAATATTGTCGTAGACAGCTGGTTTATCCAGAAGAACGGTGTCTATCTGCATGTGGATATTAAACACGTTGCAGACCTGTTCGGTTCGGAACTGGGGCTGGAAGATGACTATTCGGTACTGAGCTTCCAGGACTGTTCCCTGCGGCGTTATTCAGAAAAAGAATTACAGCGCCTGGCACTGTTTGCTGAACTCAATCCTGCACCTATTGTTGAAATCAGTGATCAGGGGCTGCTGTATTTTTCCAACCCGGCCATGGTTAAACTGATTGCGGAACTGGGCTTTGATACTAAAGGCCTGCCCAGTGTGCTGCCCGGTAACTTAACGACTCTGATGAGCCAGTGCTTGGAAACCGGAAAGGCTATGAATAATGTGGAAGTACAATCCCAGGGGCGCTGGTTTATGTGGAACTTCTACCCGGTTACTGAACGTTTTCTGGTTCAGGGATATGGTATGGACATTACCTGGCGAAAGGAATTTGAAGCCCAGCTGTTTTCTGAAAAAGAGCGCTTCCTGGTCACGCTTAATGCCATTGAAGACGCGGTAATAACCGTCGATAAAAACGAAGTGGTTACCTATATCAATCCCAAGGCAACGGAAATGACCGGTTGGGAAAACATTGAGGCTATCGGCCGACCTTTTAATCAGATTGTCAGCCTGTTTAATGCTGAGGCAAAAACGCCTACCAGGAATCATCTGCGTCGGGCCATTGATGAATGTACTTCTTATCGTCTACCGGATAGCCTGTTCCTGGCACACAGGGATGGTTATGTGATTGCGGTAAAAGAATTTGTTTCACCCATGAGAAACCGGGAAAATGAAGTCATCGGTGCCGTGGTTGCCCTGCACGATATTACCGAAGCCAAGAAGATGGA
>JBHNNM010000378.1:0-2779 GCA_048563625.1 Gammaproteobacteria bacterium
ACTATTTAGAAATATTAGCGTCTTAAAAGTAAGAAACTTTAGCTGCAGGTATGCGGCTTTGGCAATTTGTGTATTATTTTATATACAACTATTTTATAACGACAACCATTTATTTTTTATTAAATCATGGTTAAGCATTAACCACTGCAGTGCTATCATAGCACTGGCATTATTTAAACGCCCCTCTTTCAGCCACTGGACTGCTTCTTTAAAATTGACCACCCACACCCGGATATCTTCACCTTCTTCTTCCAGGCCATGAATACCGCCAATGTTATCACTTTTAACACAGCCGCAATATAACTGAGTGGTTTCCGAAGTACCGCCGGGGCTGGACAAAAAATCACCTATGGGTTCCAGAGCCAGCAACCGGCAGCCAGCCTCTTCCAAAGCTTCTCTATGGGCCACTTCCTGGCAGGATTCTCCAGGCTCTACAATACCGGCAATAATTTCCAGCAGCCAGGGACTATTGTCTGATGTACTACTACTCTCCAGTTCATTAACATAGGCACCGATACGAAACTGTTCCAGCAAAATAATGCTGTCTTTCCACGGGTCATAAGCCAGCACACCAACCGCATGTCCCCGCTCAAAACATTCTCTGTGTAGCACCCGGGTCTGTGCACCGTTGAACATTCTGTGCTGCAGAGTGTATTTATTTATAGTAAAAAAACCGCTATAACCGGTTTCTTTGTTTATCAGTGTGACTTCTTTGCATTTAAACTGCTGCATCCAGATAAGCCTTAAGATTTAAAATGGTGTAAATTATGATATATTTTGCCCATGATTTCACTGACCCGATATAAAAATACTCCATTACTGGGTTTTGCCGCCTTTAGCGGTACCGGTAAAACCACTCTGCTGGAACAGTTAATTCCTGAGCTGAATCAAGCCAATATTCATATTGCTATGGTAAAACATACCCACCATGAAAAATTTGATATTGATAAACCGGGTAAGGACAGTTACCGCCTGCGTAAGGCCGGAGCCGATCAGATGTTAGTGGCTTCGGCCAGTCGCTGGGCTCTGATGGTGGAACACAGCCCGACTTACCGGGCACAACATCCTGAACCTCAGCTATTTGAATTGCTGCCCCATCTGGATCTTCAGCAGGCTGATCTGGTTCTGGTGGAAGGTTTTAAGCATGAGCAAATCTCCAAGATAGAACTACACCGGCCTTCTCTGGGCAAACCCCTGCTATATCCACAGGATCCGGATATTGTGGCTATTGCCAGCGATCAGGCTGATTTAACCGAACGCTATGATCTGGAAATATCATGCCCCATACTGGATATAAACAATATTACAGAAATAGCGGGCTTTATTACGGCACTTGTTAAAGACAACGATATACCAACCAACAATTGAATTAAATTTCGTCTTCCACAGGACTTTTTAGAACTATGACACAAAATACCACTCAGAATAACAATCTTTTTCTCTCCGTTAGTGAAGTGCAAAACCACATAATTAGTGATATCCAGCCGGTTGCAGGCTTTGAACGGCTTGATTTACGTCATGCTTTAAACCGCATTCTGGCAGAGGATGTTACTGCAACGTTTAATACCCCGCCCTGTGACAATTCTGGCATGGATGGTTATGCCTTTAAATCCAGTGACATTGGTGAGAAAAGTGAGCTGACACTTAAAGTGGTAGGACAGTCCTTTGCCGGTCATCCCTATACGGGTCAGATTCAGTCCGGAGAAGCCATCCGGATCATGACCGGTGCACAGGTACCTGATGGTGTGGATACGGTTGTTATGCAGGAACATACTGAAACACCGGAGGAAGGTACGGTTATTATTACAACCATCCCTAAACCTTATGCTAATGTGCGCAAGGAAGGTGATGATCTGAAAAGCGGACAGACTTTTCTGGCTAAAGGCAAGAAACTCAGCCCCACTGATCTGGCCTTTCTGGCCACCCAAGGCATTGCTGAAGTCACTGTCAGCCGAAAACTGCGAGTGGCCTTTTTTTCTACTGGTGATGAATTGCGTTCTATTGGTGAAACCCTGGGCAATGGTGAGATTTACGATTCCAACCGTTATTCACTCTACGGTCTGTTAAGCAACCTGGGTATTGAACTGGTAGATATGGGCGTGATCCCCGATGATCGTCAGGCCATTGAAAATGCCTTTACCACTGCCGCCAGTGTGGCCGATGCGGTGATTACCTCGGGCGGTGTCTCTGTCGGCGAAGCAGATTTTGTAAAAGAAACCCTGGAAAAACTCGGCCAGATTAATTTCTGGAAAATTGCCATGAAACCCGGCAAACCTCTAGCATTCGGCACCCTGGGCAAAAGCCTGTTTTTCGGCCTACCAGGCAACCCGGTTTCGGTTATTGCCACCTTTTACCAGTTTGTCCAGCCGGCACTAAAACGCATGCAGGGTCAAAAGATTGTATTACCCCTGACAATAAAAGCAAAAACCTCCGAGTTTCTAAAAAAACGCCCTGGCCGTACCGATTTTCAGCGGGGCATTTTAGAACAGCCTGAAACTGGTGAACTCACCGTCAGAAATGCCGGCACCCAAGCCTCACATGTATTAACCGCCATGAGCCGAGCGAACTGTTTTATTGTAATACCGGCGGAAAGCGGCAGTATTGAGGCTGGAGATATGGTGGATGTGCAGCCGTTTGAGGGGTTGGTGGATTAAGAGCGAGCGTTCAGCGTTCAGCGTTCAGCGTTCAGCGTTCAGCGTTCAGCGTTCAGCGTTCAGCGTTCAGCGTTCAGCGTTCAGCGTTCAGCGTTCAGCGTTCAGCGTTCAGCGTTCAGCGTTCA
>JBHNNM010000379.1:0-2774 GCA_048563625.1 Gammaproteobacteria bacterium
ACTGATACTTTTATTGGTTCTTTTGATAAAGCTTTATTGAGAGAGTTCTATATTTTACAGTAAAAAAGGCAGGTTAAAGTTAATTGTGAACAAGTTATCGGTAATTCATTGTTTATTCATTTAAATTAAAGCAACACGATATGAGCAAGCCGCTATGATGACTTTTAAAAATGACATAATCCTGCAATTAACTGCATTTGTACTGAATGGGTTTATTATATCAATTTTTGTATTCGGAGATAATACGAAAACACCCTTAGATATTGCCGATCAACCCCAATCTTTTGTTTATAAATAGGCTTATACAGGGAAAAACGGGTTTACAGGCTAACCAGCTTTAAACTGAAATCAAAACGGGTACCCTGCTCCGGCTGGCTGGTCACATGGATCTGACTGCCATGCAGGCTGATAATTCTTTTAACAATGGCCAGTCCCAGACCGGCATGCTGGCCTTTTCGGTGTTTATTCTCAGCCTGATAAAAACGTTCAAATATTCTGGACAAATCTTCTGCATCAATGCCACAGCCGTTATCCTGTACACACACCTGAATAACTTCACTGGATAATTTTTTTACCATTAAGCGGATCTCGCCTCCTGAGGGCGTGTAATTAAAGGCATTACTGATCAGATTATCCATAACCCGTTCCATCATGGCAATATCCGCATTCACCAGCGAGGCCTCCTGAGGGCAGTCCAGTACCAGCTTAATACCGGACTGTTCGGCCTTATAACTGAATTTTTGTGCCACATCATAAATAAACTCACTGAAACTGCACACTTCGAACACCGGCTCCACTTCCCGGGCATCCAGTTTGGGCAGTTCAAAGAGATCATTAATTAGGCGTTCCAGACGCTTACCATGTCGGGAAACAATCTGTAGGTAGTTTTGACGCTTTTCCCAGGTTTCTGTTTCTCCTATTAAAAGCAGTGTTTCCAAATAGCCCAGCATAGAAGCTAGGGGGGTACGTAAATCATGAGAGACATTGGCAACCAGATCTCTACGCTGTTGATCCTGCACTTCCAGCTTCTGCAATTGCATAATGATGTGTTCAGCCATGACATCAAAACTATGAGCTAACTGTCCAATTCCATCATTGCTTTTATCAGCAATTACCTTAACATCAGGCTGATTCTGAAAACCACTCTGAGTAAAATTCTGCATGGCAGAAGATAATGAGCGCAGCCGGCGGGTAATACTGTAAAAAAGAAACAGCCCCAGCAGCAGGCCGATAACCAGGCTTATCCCCACAGATACCAGGCTGTAGCCAATTAAATAACGGTTTTGTACCGCCTGGTTAACCTGGTCAAATTCCTGGCCGCGCAGTACCACATATAAATAGCCTTCCGGATGTTCACGAGTGGGTATATAGGTCACAGAAAATGCTTTTTTAACCGTCAGACTGCGGGGATCATCACCCGGTAGTAAATCCCCTTTAAAAAAAGCTTTAATAGGGCCCAATGAGACATATTCACGTTTAACCTGCCCCGGTTCAGCCGAATAGGATAATATTCTGCCCTGCAGATCCAGCAGATAAATTTCAATATTGGGATTTACCGTCATAAAATCATGGAAGGTCTGCTTCAGAGCCTGAGTATTAATTTTGCCATCCACTACCAGATCCCGTTCCCCCACCAGATTGGCTGCCAGATCACGGTTGAATTTCTGTGTACTTTCCCGCCAGTAATCATGGGTGGCAGAAAAAGTAATAAAACCATAAACAAAGCCCATGGTCAGAATGATCAGAACCAGAATACTGGCCCGCTTGGTATACAGGGAACCATAAAAAACCTGCCGTATCCGGGTCAGAATATTATTCATGAGCACGGGTATCCATAAATTTATAGCCCACACCCCAGGCCGTCAGAATATAATCGGGTTTAGCCGGATTCTGCTCTATTTTGGCTCGTAAACGGTTGATATGGGAGTTAACCGTATGCTCATATCCATCGTGTCCATAGCCCCAGACACTATCCAGAAGCTGGGAGCGGGTAAATACCTGCCCCGGGTGCTGGGCAAACCAGGTCAGCAAATCAAATTCCCTGGCCGTCAGGACAATATCATCCCCGTTAACTGTTACTGTACGAGACTGCTGATTAATCTGAATCGGCCCCAGTTCCAGAGCCAGTACCCGATCCAGTTCCGAAGAACGTGCTATCAGCATAAGAATCGGCACATAGGATGCCGTCTGCCTGATGGCTTTACAGACATCCAGGCCATCCATGCCGGGGCATAATATCCAGTATGATCAAATCGTAGCAGCCTTCTTTAAAAGTATTTAAACCTTCCAGGCCGTCATGCACCATATCGGCCTGGCAGTGCAGATCCTGCATCTGTAAGCGCACCAGATTGGCAATATCCGGATCGTCTTCAATAATTAAAATATTTTTTGACATGTATGCATCTCTTGCTGAGCTCTCTGTTTATGTGTTATTCATAGCTATGTCTTTAAGGATTTTATCATTTCGTTTCAATGATTTACCCATCAGGATGAAATTCCATAATTAGGTTCTACACCAAACAGATAAAGTCCAGTAGACTTATCCCGTTCAGGATGGGCTCTGCCAGCATTTTCTTTCAGGAAAAAATACGTTTTTTCAAGCACATCAGTTAATTGTTTTCGTTTATGGTTAACAATGGATTCCAATAATGAATACCACCAGTAAAGAGTCGTTTTGGAGACCGTCAATGTTGACATCTCCATTTGGTAAAATTGTTCTATGCTACTGCATATAAAGCGTTTCAGAATCGTCGCGATTAAACTGCTCCAAACCA
>JBHNNM010000380.1:0-2758 GCA_048563625.1 Gammaproteobacteria bacterium
AACAGTGACTGATGAAGAGGTTTACATCGTAATGGAAAAACTGAATAATAGACCAAGAAAGAGTCTTAACTTTCTTACACCATTCCAGGCAATGCAGAAATCACTTACAAGAACGGGAAATGCATGCGTTGCACTTCAGAGTTGAATCCGCGTACAGCTTTTATCAAGGGTATTTAGAATTAATGATTGACTGAACGCGCCTACGGTCAATTTTACCCAGTTCAGTTCTGGGAATACCGGGTACCGGGATAAATAAACGGGGCCGCCTGGCTGAAAGGATATTTTTTTTAAGCCATATTTTAAAGCTGTCAAGCTGCTTCTCTGTCAGAGATTCTGACACCAGTGCAACAATGGATTGTCCCCAGACATCATGTTTGGTACTGCCTACTGCAATATCTGTGATCATAGCCGCTTTAAGCAGCATAGTTTCAATGGCTTGCGGAGATACATTTTCACCCCCGGAAATAATCATAAAATCATTGCGCCCGATAATAGTCAGTTGAGCCTGATCTATGGTTACCTTATCTGAAGTTTTAAACCAGCCATTGTCAAAACAGGCAGAATGCTTTTTATGGGCTGAAGGCTCTTTATACAGATAACGACTGAACACCATATCACCCTTAATATAGAGATTATTGTCATTATCAGTACGCAGTTTAAATCCCTTTAGCGGCAAAAGCTTATCCAGCTTTTTGCCCAGAGCAATAGTGGATGTGGCCTCGGTCATACCATAGCTGATAAGCAGCGGCCAGCCATGCGCCAAAGCCCGCTGGTATAGAGAAGCAGAAAGCCGATCACCACCCACTATCACATAGCCTAAAGTTTCTGGCAGTTCGTAAATCTGCAAACGTTCCTGAATATCCAGCAGCTGAGCCAGCATAGCCGGCACCAGGGAAATATGAGTGACAGGATACTCAAACATATCCTGCCAGACCTGCTGTGCATTAAAGCCCTGATGCAGAAGCATACCGGCCTGTCCCAGAGCACAACGATAAACAATCATTAAACCGGCAATATGCCTTAAAGGCAGGCAGTTTAACCAGAGAGCATCCGAACTTACGGGCACCTGAGCCAAAAAGCTCAGGCAATGAGCCTGAATATTGTTAAACGATATTAAGGCTATTTTAGGTTCTGCCTGACTACCGCTGGTCGCCACAGCTAATGCAGTGCCCTCAGGAATTAACGGGTGGTTGGCATTCTCAGGCTGAGATAATATGCCGGCTGGCTGTGTCCGGGTGATATGCTTCGGAACAGGAAAGACACATTGCTGCCTGGTATAGCCCTGTAGCAGAGCAAGAAGCGTGGAGAAAACATTTTCTGCTTCTACAGACAGTACAGAAACTTCCGCTGCAAATTGCTGAGCGGCCATGTACCGCAGTTCAGAACAGTTATAAACCTTATCCTTATAATACAACCTTAAATCAAACGGACCGGGACTGGTATTCATTGCAGTTTAAACATTCTGTTGTTTACTGTCTGACTCAGCCGGTTTGGTCGCCATATGAATACAGGCAATACCAAAGAACAGGTTACGGTAATGTACCTGGCTGAAACCCACCTGTTCTATCAGCTGTTTCATTTCTTCCTGATCGGGAAAGCGCTCAATGGATTCAATCAGATATTGATAAGCTTCCGGCTGCCGGGCCACCATTGCTCCAAGTCTGGGGATAATATAACGATTATATAAATTATAAAATGGCCGTAAAGGCATCATCACTTTGGAAAATTCCAGACAGTAAAACTGTCCGCCCGGTTTAAGCACCCGGAAAATCTCCGCCAGGGCATCACTGATGCTGGTCATATTTCTTATACCAAAAGAGATGGTCAGCTTATCAATACTGGCACTGGCAAAAGGTAACTGTTCGCCAGTTGCGGCAATATTGAGCAGTTTTTCAGTATGAGATTTCTGCCCTTCAACCATCATCTCCATACTGGGATCAGCGACAATGACATAAGCCCCTTTTTTCTGCAGTTGACGTGCAATATCACCGGTACCACCAGCCAGATCAATAATAATATCCGTTGATTTAGCATCTACATGCTGAACAAATACTCTTTTCCAGATCCGGTGAGTACCAAAACTCATAAAATCATTCATTAAGTCATAACGGGAAGCGACCAGCTTAAATACCCGGCGTATTTTCTGCTCACGCTGTTGGGGAGTGACCTGTTGCTGACCAAAAGTATTGTCTAACCGGCTCATCGAGTTTAACCTGAAAAAGTTTAATTATACCCGAGATATCAGAATTTAAAATGTTTAAACGGGAGAAAACAATCTGGAAGAAAGTAAACCAGTATGGTTGTGGAGCTGGGATGTTCTATGTTAAAGAAGCTATTTATTCTGTTAATAAAAAAGAGCCTGCACAACTTTTGAACGTTAATTTTTAGAATACTAAATTTTAGACGATCATGTTCTCAAACGATGGTCTTTAACACCTGTAAGTAACATTAAGTGTTTATTCGACTAAGGAGCATCAATGATTATAGTTATGCAGGCCAATACCACAGGGACTCCTGTCCCTATTACAGGCTGTTAATATTATGAACGGTACAGGGAAAAGAAAAATTAGAGAAAATAATAGATTATATGGTGGTTTTCCACCATATGGATATTAGCCGGTGCTCATAGGTATGATTTTTAGGAATTGAAATGAAGCCAATTTGATGATCAAATAGTTGTTATTCAGGCAATTATTCATCAACAAAAAGGCTTCAAATGAAAAGTACCACATTATCAAAAAAACTAAAAGTCGTATTG
>JBHNNM010000381.1:0-2754 GCA_048563625.1 Gammaproteobacteria bacterium
CCTGATGAGCAGAGCATGTTCTATTTTGGACAAAATCTCACTCATTAAAGCGGAGAACAACCTAAAGACATACCTATGATCAATAATTAATAAAGCAAGTTGTGACTTTTTTTTATGAGCAGAAACTATTTGTTCATCTAAAATATTAAAAAAAGTTTCACGAGTATAAAGTTGTGTCAGTTTATCTTTCATATGAAGTTGATTGTAGTTTAAAAATCTGAATTCAACTACATATTTAATTGAAATCAGATGTCCACATTCAAACTCATTTTATAAGGCGGCAGGGCATTGAGGATTTTTTTGCCGTAAAATTTGGTAATAATGCGTTTATCCAGCAGGGTGATTTTGCCTTTGTCCGTTTCTTTACGGATCAAGCGTCCGCAGGCCTGTACCAGACGGATGGAGGCATCAGGGACGGCAATTTCCATAAAAGCATTTCTACCCTGAGATTCAAGCCATTCTGTTAAAGAGGCATCCACAGGATCGTCGGGTACGGAAAAGGGCAGTTTGGCGATAATGACGTGATCACAGTAGTCTCCCGGTAAATCAATACCTTCAGCAAAACTGGCCAGGCCGAAAATAACACTGCCCTGACCTTTGTCTATCTGTTTTTTATGATTATTAATAATGACCTGCTTGTTTTTCTGGCCCTGGGTTAACAGCAGTTTTTTCCAGATGGCATCATCATGCAGTAATTCATATTCCACATCATTCATCTGTTTTTTAGATGAAAACAGCACCAGAGTACCTTTATCAGGATCAATAATCTTTTTCAGCAGCTTTACCACTTCATCGGTATGTGCCTGATATTGAGTGGCTTCAGAGCGCATTTTGGGGACAATAAATTCAACATGTTCCTGATAATTAAAAGGACTGGGCAGGCGGTTAAAATAACCGGGAACACCAGAATTTAAAATAAAGCGGTCAAAGTTACCCAGGGCGGCTATGGTGGCACTGGTAACAACGGCTCCATAGCACTGGGACCAGAGGATCTGCTCCAGGGTATTGGCCGCCAGAATAGGGCTGCAGGCCAGTTCCAGATCTGAGCTGTTCTGATCTTCAATTTTTTTCAGCCAACGGGCTTTAGGCGGCTGATCTGCTTTATCATTTACCGTGTAGGAAATAAAAAGGTTCATGGCCGCTTCAGCACGATTCTGCAGGGGAGAAATGACCGGCAGCCATTGCTCTGCCACTTCGCTTTTTAAACCAGTTATTTCACCCTCGACCGTATCTTTAAGGTTACTGGTTATGGTCTGTAAATGACCATAAAGTTTTTCATAATGCTGTAACAGCTGCTGACAGGGGAACTGTATTGTTTCCGGTACCCGGCCGAATTCAAAGCGGTAAACCGGGCTGGATGACTGCCGGGAAGAAAAAGCCGGGTTCTGACCGGGAAAATCAAGCTGTTGCAGAATATTCTGCAGTTCCTTACATTCCTGTACCGTATCTTTAAGCCGTTCCGGCAGCTGTTTTATGATCTGGACAATATTGGCAGGCGGTTTACTCAGGGATTCAAAATTATTTAACGTTGCAGTCAGTTGTTCCAGCCATTTAATACCGGCTTTAATGTGAAAAGAAAAATTAAAATGATTAAGAGCTTTTAAGGGCAGATGATGTCCTTCATCAAAGATATAGATGCATTCATCTGGTGGCGGCAGAATATAACCTCCGCCCATATTAAGATCGCTGATCACCAGATCATGATTGGCAATGATGCAATCAACCTTAAAAACAGACTCCCTGGCCTTAAAATAAACGCATTCATTATATTGAGAGCAGCGTTTACCACTACACTGATGCTGATCAGAAGTCAGGGGAAACCAGCTGCTGGATGCAATGGGTTCATCCCAGCTGTCCAGTTCTCCATCCCATTGCCTGTTTTGCCAGGCCTGGTGCAGAGAGCGGTATAACTGCATATCATTTTTATTATTCAGTAATTGCTCCCGGTCGGGTATGGCGTCAAGTGGCAGATCACTCTGATCGCCCTGGCTGACAAACTGTTCCAGATTATGCAGACAGACATAACGTTTACGTCCTTTAGCCAGGGTAAAGGAAAAATTAAGGCCACTGTGACGCTGTATGTCCGGTAAATCCTTAAGCAGAATTTGATCCTGCAGGGCGATGGTAGCGGTGGAAATGACCAGTTTTTTCTTATGTTCCCTGGCAATAGGCAGAGCGGAGACAATATAGGCAATGGTTTTACCGGTACCGGTACCGGCTTCCAGCGTGCATATATTGGGTATATCGAGATTTTCTTTATCAATATTGCCAAGGATACGGGCAATATCAGCAATCATCAGTTTCTGAGCATACCGGGGTTTTAATTCCTTGCTTTCCAGCAGTTTGGAATAGGCTGTCTGTATGGTTTTTTTAAGGGAATCGGTTAACACAAGGGCGAGTTTAGCATAATTTACTAAAGACAGATCACAGATTTTTGAAGACTTATTTTGTTCGTTATAAATTACATCTTGACCAATTCTAAATTATTTAAAAAATAATAAAATAATCTTTAAATACAATTGGTTATTAAATGCTTTTATGGTAGATTATAGAAAATTTATGTTTTTAAACAGACCGTTTATCGCTTTCTGTTTAATACTTGTCCTAATTAATTGTATTTTTTTTAATCTTTTACTAAATAGCTGATCCTAAAAGGTGTCCACCCCTATAACCTTTTCTGTTGAATTTCAGAACCAGGAAAGTGGGACACATTATTCATAAATTTCCTAACATCTTCCATCAGACTTTTCATCG
>JBHNNM010000382.1:0-2752 GCA_048563625.1 Gammaproteobacteria bacterium
GTATTCTGTTGATCAGTGTATCTTTGATCCTGGTTTTTAAAATGCAGGATATTTCCTTAAAAGAAAACAGCATTGAAAAAGCAGAACAGAGCTTTCAGACTTTTGAAAATAAGATTCAGAATTATCTTTGGGGTTCGGAATATACCCTGACGGCAATAGAACAGTCTTATTTTTTCCAGATGTATCTCAAGGATCCTGTAGCTTATAAACAGGAACTTTATCCGTTTCTTTATTCACTGGCCATGGCATCTGAAAAAAATATGCAAATCCGTTTTATTAATAAGGAGGGCAGGGAACAGTTACGACTGGAACGTAATGGCGATAAGAATGAGATTAAATTTATATCAGAAAATCAGCTACAGGATAAAAAACATCGTTATTATTTTATTGAAACGATAAGAATGGATGAAAACCTGTATTTTTCTAAAATTGATCTCAATATTGAACATGGAGAAATAGAACAGCCGCTCAATCCCGTTATTCGTATTGCTAAAAAGGTTTTTTTTGATAATGAAGCTAAAGGCATTCTTATTATTAACCTGTTTATGGGTAAATTTCTTAATGAGCTGGGTAATTCTCCGGTATTTGATATCTAGCTGGTTGATAAGAACGGTTATTTCCTGGTTCACCCGGATGATAAGAAACGCTGGGGTAATTATTTAAAGATTGGATACAATCTCAAGGATGATTTTGGAGCAGAGGACGCAGCCTGTATTTTAAATAATCCTCAATGCCAGACTGAATCGTTTTATGCCAGTGGTATTAAAAGTTTGCACAATGCAGATAAACTCAAACTGATCATTAAACCCAGGATGGTTCAGATAAAGTTAAAAATGCAGGAACTTCTGCAACAGATGATATATATTTCAGTTTTTGTGCTGATGTTTTCTTTTCCAATTGCTTACATGTTTTCCATTATTCCCGTGAGACTGAAAAATGAAGTGGATCGTTTAAACGCCACACTGGAAGAAAAAATTGCTGAAAGAGTCAATAAATTAAAAGATACTAATGTGCGCCTGGAAGAAATGGTATTGCAGAGAACCAAAGAACTGGAAGAGCCCAATGCCAAGTTATATAAACAGGCCACTATTGATGCATTGACCGGGATCCCCAATCGCCGATACTTTTTTGAAATGAGCGATCGTTATCTGCAATTATCCCATAGAAAACGTCAGACCCTGTCATTTATTGTTCTGGATATTGATTTTTTCAAACAGATCAACGATACCTATGGTCATAATATTGGAGACAGGGTTTTACAGCACGTGGTTAATCAGATAGCGGACAACCTGCGTCGCAGTGATATTTTTGGACGTATAGGCGGTGAAGAATTTTCCATTGCGCTGCTGGATACTGATCTGCAGCAAGCTTATAACCTGGCAGAGAAAATCCGGCTTAATATTCAGCAAACACCATATAGTGATAAACGCAATACGATAATGATCACTATCAGTCTCGGAGTATCACAGGCACAGCCGAATGATCAGGATATATCCGTAATATTATCCCGTGCAGATATTGCCTTATACCAGGCTAAAGAGAGTGGTCGGAATAAAGTGGTTCTAAGTAAACCAGAGGAAATTAAAGCTCAATGATTTCTCTGTCCGGTTTACCGAAGAAATAACCCTGGGCACTGTCTTCATCCTGCACAAATTCTGCAATGCTTTCAATGCCCAGTTCGTTAACCAAGCCCATAATTGCAGTCACTGTTTTGTAGTGGCGAGTGGATGTGGTGATATTTTTGATTAAGGAACCGTCAATTTTAATAATGTCCAGATCTAGGTCAGTCAGGTTGGTAAAGTTTGAGTAGTCACTGCCAAAATCATCAATGGCAATACCGCAGCCCAGTTTTTTTAGCTCGGAAATAAAGTTTTTTACGGTATCAATATTGCTCAACATTTCACTTTCCAGTAGTTCAATATCCAGCCGGGATGCAACATCCGGGCAAGCGGTAAACTGGGCCAGTAAAATGGTTATAATTTCATTGTCTTCTAGATCCGCCATACTGAAATTGATGGAAAAACGATAATCCTTGTTTGCAAAATAACTGATGGTTTTGTTGATCATAACCCGGGTAATTTCATGATAAAGAGGAGTTTTCTGGGCAATGGGCAAAAATTTAATGGGTGAGATTAAAGTGCCGTCTTTAAGTTGCAGGCGAACCAGTGATTCGTACTTAACAATTTCTCTGGTTTTTAAATTAATAATGGGCTGAAAATAGGGAATGATCCGGTTTTCACTTAATGCTTCATTAAGTATCTGGGTTATTTCGATATTGGCTGCAATCTGTTTTCTGACATCTAGGCTGCCTGAATAATGCAGCAGGTTAGTCGTAGGCCTGTTTTTAAGCTGTTTTAAGGCCATATCCGCCGTTTCCAGCAGTGGACTTTGATTAGAAACCGCCATGGAAATGCGGATAGTATAATTAATATTTCCTATGTCATAGGTCTGGTTGGTCAGTAAAATATCAATTTCATGGGCAACCTGGTCAATATATTCTTTATTATTATGTTCACCTGGAAATACCACGGCAAACTCATCTTCGCCAATACGATAGCATTGCTCCGGTTTGTTACTGAATTTATTCATCAGCAGTTGAGCCACTTTTACCAGAACCCTGTCGCCCTTATCAGTACCATAGACATCATTAAGCAGTTTAAAATCACTGATGTTAATTAGTTCAACCTGAATAATACTGTTTTAAGCCTGACCTCAAGCCAGGTTTAACGCGGCTGATGTTCCGCTTTGATAA
>JBHNNM010000383.1:0-2750 GCA_048563625.1 Gammaproteobacteria bacterium
CGATGAAAAGTCTGATGGAAGATGTTAGGAAATTTATGAATAATGTGTCCCACTTTCCTGGTTCTGAAATTCAACAGAAAAGGTTATAGGGGTGGACACCTTTTAGGATCAGCTATTTAGAGCGATAATGACAGCACGATGGGACAGAGACCAGGTAATGAGGGATCGAAAACGATTCTGACGAAACTTGTCAAAGGCATCATCCAGTCTGTTTCTAATGGTCAGATGCGCCGGACGGTGAGACCTGTCATCCTGTTTAAAATGGCTGAAGGCATGACCTAAATGACCGGGCAATACAAAAAAGCTTTCCACCAGAGAAACCATAATCACACAGATAACAATCAGCGGAATTTCAATACTGATCTCTTCATCAGGAAGACCGTTGATTTCAACCTTATCTATGCCCCGTTTAATCAGTTTCCGTTCAAACTGATTGGCCAGCATGCGTAATTCATGCATATCCAGTTCCGGCCCGCCATTATGACCACCAGAGAGAATAAGCTTGGCAACTCCCTCATAACGGGTCAGATTTTCAACCTAGGGTTTTTCTGCATCCAGGGGCAGATTACGAAATTCATCAACTTTCTGTTTGACCTTGTCCAGTGCCAGGATCATATCGGTGTTTTCAAAAAACTCCAGCTGGATGGGGGAGACATCCTGCGCTGAGGTTGAGGTCATGTGTTTGACGTTTTCAACGGTTTTCAGCGACTACTCCAGGGGAATGGTGATCCCCTGTTCAATATCTTCGGCGCTGGCGCCGCTCCAGATTACCCGGACACTGATACGATCCAGTTCAAAGGTTGGGAAAAACTGCACATTCAGACGTGACAGAGCAAATATACCGCTGAGCAGCATAATAAGCATTAACAGGTTGGCAGCAACCTTATGATGGGCAAAAACCGACAGTATTTTCATTGAGCCGCCTGATCCTGCCCAGCTTCAACCACCTGCACTTTTAATCCACTGACGGCATTGGGCAAGTGGGTACTAAGGATCATATCGCCGCTGTTTAATTCTTTACTGCGCACCAGTAATTGCGGTAAAACCTCATTGTCATCATCTTCCAGCTGAGCTTCACCAATGGTGGTGACTTTAACTTTTTTCAGGCGGCCATTAACAATTTTATATAGACGATCCATAGCGTACATGGCCTGGTAAGGTACTTTCATTAAACCATCCTGGGCACTACCCTGCAGGCGTACCACCACAATAGATCCTATACGAAAACTGGCATCGGGTGTTTCTATGGTAAAAATGGCATCCACACCGCTGGCATGGGCTTCACCGGACAGGCGTACCAGTCGAATATCCACATGACGACCACCATTGGATGCGGTCCCCTTCAGGATTTCCCCGCGTTTCAGAGCCGCCTGAACATCACCCAGGATATTAATGGGCAGCTTGGCACGGATATCCAGCTGCTGCATGAAATAAAAACTGAGCAGTTTCTCATTAGCATTCACTCGGTCACCCTGGGAAACATTTACTTTCGCCACAATACCGGAAAATGGCGCATGGATCTGACTGCGTTGCATGGCCAGACGGCTTTTCTGCAGGTCGGCTTCGGCCTGCAGTAGACGCGCCTGCAACTGCTCCATACGGGCCTCGTGTTCACTAACCTTGAACTTCATACTATTATAAGCCAGCCGCTGTTTTTCAACCTGCTGCATCGCCTGTTCTGTTTCTGATACCGATCCCAGTTTCTGGCGTTTTATTTTTTCCGCCCGCTGCAGAGCTTTCTCACTGAGCTTAAGTAATTTAAGCTCATTTTTAAGGGAAAGCTGGTTGATCTCATGACGTATTTTTTCACTGCTGATAGAAGCCTGCAATTCATTGACTTTAGCCTGTGCCTGCATGACCAGAGGTTCAAAGTCCTGAGGATCCAGGCTGAGCATTAACTACCCCTGTTCAATAAACTCGCCCTCCTTGACCAGCAGCCGTACCACTTCACTGGCTGCCGGAGCAGCCGCATTAAACAGTTCCGTGGTTTCTGTTTTACCGTATAGAGTGATCACCGGAGCCAGTTTCTGCTTGATAACACGGCTCTGTTCTACCCGCCAGACATGCCCCTTTATTTCAATGTCCGGTGATTTGTCACGGGTAGCCACCATCAGTTTAAAAAAACCAAGACCAAGAATAATGATAATAATGGGGGTAAGTATGGTTGTTATTTTAGATTTAACACTCAAAATCAATATTTCCTAAGAACTCAAGACAGTCCTGTTCAGTTAATAAGTCAGATTCATTAATTATTTTTATATCCGCTTTTATCTGTAGCAGGGACTGCACAAACATGCCGGAATCCATGGCCACTTCCAGCCCATTAACAAAAACCGGTGTGCTGTTATAACCACAGCTGGGCGAACGTGATTTTACTATAAAATACTTTAAATTCGGATATTGCTTTAAAAAAGTATCCGCATAAGATTGTAACGCCTCCGTCACATCCCATGTGTGATTTTCGACACCAAGAACACGAATTGATTCGTCTTTTTGCCTGACCAGTTCAATTTTATCCCTGGGCACACCCAGACCAATAGCCGCTTCAGGACAGAATGGAATAATTTCAAGCTGTTTTTTTAACTGCCGCATAAACATATTACTGATTAAGCTATGTTGTTTGTTACGACCATCATAACGAACAGCTTCTCCCAGCAGGCAGGCGCTGATGGCGACTTGTTTTTTTCCGGCTTTGTTATTTTTTACATTCATATTTAATAGAAAAGCTGTTTAGTTATAGAACAATAAGG